>JAYTYJ010000001.1:0-3358 GCA_043742445.1 Candidatus Tayloriibacteriota bacterium
CTCTAAGCAACCCCTTGGTGAAGAACGATCCTTCGTAAGGATAGACACAGAGGCGACAAGCGCAACCAGATCGTCCTTCGAAATAGAAAGTGAGGTAAAACCCCGATTGTTTAGAGATATATAGGTTCTGACAAATTCACAACTTCGTAATTATTATTTTTAATAATCTGCTTACGATGGTACTATTATATCATATAAAAAACTTTTGTCAAATACCCTTCCTTTCTACTTTATATGACACCGAATAATCCGACAATAGAATTAGATGAGACAAGACATTTAGATAGCACACTTCGACCTGACAAATTCTCTGATTATGTTGGGCAGGAGGTAATAAAAAAGAATCTTCACATCCTTTTGACCGCTGCAAAGGAACGTAATACTCCGCCTGAGCATATCCTTTTATATGGACCACCAGGACTTGGCAAAACTACCCTAGCGCACCTTATTGCAAAGGAGCTCGGAGCAAACCTAAAACTCTCAAGTGGGCCAGCTATTATGAAAGTTGGAGATTTAGCGGCTATCTTAACCAACCTCACTCCGGGAGACGTCCTTTTTATTGATGAAATTCACCGATTAAATAAACTTATTGAGGAGGTGCTCTATCCAGCGATGGAATCTGGTAAATTAGATATTGTTATTGGCAAGGGTCCTTCAGCGAGGACTATTCAGCTTGACCTTCCTCCTTTCACACTCATTGGTGCAACAACCAGAATTTCACTACTCTCTTCCCCTTTACGATCTCGATTTTCTGGTGGAGTCTATAGACTCCAATATTATAATGAGGAAGAAATCTCAAAAATTGTTAAGCATAGTGCAGAAATACTAGGAACCACACTACCTGACGATGCGGCACAAGAGATAGCTAAGCGATCACGCTTTACTCCACGAATTGCAAACTATTATTTAAAAAGAGCACGTGATTATGCACAGGTACATAAAGCTGTCATTGATAAAGATGTAGTGGAAGCATCACTCTCACTTTTGGAAATTGACGAGTTTGGTATTGGGACATCGGAGAGAATTATTCTTGAGTGCTTGGTGAATATTTTTAATGGGGGTCCTGTAGGACTCAACACTTTAGCTGCTGCTACTGGAGAAGAAGAAGCAACAATCGCGGATGTGACTGAGCCGTATCTTCTTCAAATTGGTATGATTGAAAGGACTCCAAGAGGTCGAGTTGCGACAGAAAAGGCGGTGGCGCATTTTAAAAAATAGCCATGTCAGCTATAAGAATATTAGGAATAGATCCTGGTTTTGATAGGTTGGGTATATGTATATTAGACAAAGAAGGCGTACATGAAAAGGTTGTCTTTTCAACTTGTATAACCACATCCAAAAAAGAAAACTTTGAGAAGAGGCTACTTTTTATAGGAAAAGAGCTCGAGGAAATTCTTATCAAATATTCCCCAACAGAGCTTGCTATTGAGACTCTTTTTTTTACCACCAACCAAAAAACTATTATCACAGTGGCAGAAGTGCGGGGTCTTTGTATTTATCTTTCTTATAAGTATGGAGCTTGTTTATTTGAATACTCCCCTCCCCAAATTAAATTAGCGATTGCAGGCCACGGCAAAGCGAGTAAAGCAGATATTTCATACATGGTTCCAAAAATATTAAAACAACCACTCCTTATTAATACTTTAGATGACGAAATTGATGCTATTGCAATAGCGTTAACCCATAGCGCGAACAGAAATAATCGCCTTATACTTCAACAGTTTTCTTAATTGTTTATAAATATACTTGCGTTCGGTAGCTAAGGATGGTATCTTTTCAATACATTAAATTATAAACGTTATATGCTTATCGAAGAAGAAGAACCAAAACAAGTGGGGGAGTTGAACCCGGATGCCTTAGTAGAGGTGTTTGAGGAGGATGTTGCTGTTGAAGAGGAGATAGTCCTTTTTGTTGGTACAGATGATGAGGAGGCGGACGAAATCGATATAGCCTTTGCAGCAAATGATGAAGGGTATTGGTAATAAAAAATATCTAAGCCTTGCCTAGATATTTTTTATTACACACTGTTAGTTCATTAGAATTTTAACGAACCTTTTTTTTCCAATTTTTAATGTTATATTCCGCACTTTAATTTTAGGGTCTTTTATAATTTCACCGTCAACTTCAGAGACTGCTCCATCTTCTATTAAACGTCTCCAGTCAGTTTTTGATGCAACAATTTCTTCTTTAAGTAAAACATCTATCATTTCTACTTCTTCTTTTATAAATATTTCTTTGATGTTTTCTGGCGCTCCTCCATTTTGAAAAGTTTCAATCCATGAATTTTTAGCGAGTGTGGCATCCTTTTCTGTGTGGTACATAGTTACAAGCTCCGAAGCTAATTTCATCTTAATGTTTTTTGGATTAGCACCATTGCTCATTTCTATTTCCATCTTTTGAATATCTTCAAGTGGTGTGTCCGTGGAAAGAATAAAATATTTAATTATTAAATTGTCGTGTATAGCCATTGTTTTTCCAAACATTGTATCGGGGTCGTCCACAATTGAAATAATATTTCCCCATGAGCTCGACATTTTTCTGCCATCTGTCCCGTCCAGCATTTGTACGGTGAGAATATTTTGTTTAGGTTGACCAGAAAATTCTTGTATGACCCTTCCCGCTTTTACATTAAAAAGTTGATCGAATCCTCCTATTTCAACATCTGCCTTAACGGCTACGGAATCATATCCTTGCATTAAGGGGTATAGAAATTCGCGAAGAGAAATTTCAACTCCTTTTTCATATCTATCTTTAAAATTTCTTCTGGCTAACATTTGTTGCACTGAGAAACATTCAGCCAGCTTTGTAACATCTGCAAAAGTAAGTTTTGAAAGCCAATCATTATTATAAACAAATTCTGTTTTCGAAATATCAAGCACTTTTGCAATTTGATTCTTATAATCTTTAAGATTTTCATCTATTTCTGCTCGGGTTAGCATTGGCCTTTTTTCAGCTTTGTCAGAAGCGTCCCCTACTTGTGCTGTGAAGTCTCCCACTATTAAGACGGCTTGGTGACCTAACTTTTGAAATTCTCTTAATTTACGAAGAGGGATTGCTCTGCCTAGGTGAATTTTTGGTCCTGTGGGATCAATTCCTAGTTTGATTCTGAGTTGTCTTCCAGAAAGTAGGGCGTGTTTTAATTCTTTTTTTACAATTATATCCTCAACCCCCCTGCTTAGAATTTCGTCTATTTTTATTTCGTCAGTGATAACTTTTTCCATATAAACATACTAACATAGGCACTACTTTTCCTTAAGTATGTGATACTATAGACAAATGTCGGATTCTCATGTACATAGAAAAGATAGAATGAAAAAAAGGTTGTTTAAGGAATCATTTCTTATTGTTGTTTCAGTTG
>JAYTYJ010000002.1:0-2639 GCA_043742445.1 Candidatus Tayloriibacteriota bacterium
AGTTTCGTTCCGTGAAGTTACCATTTTCCATTTTCATCTTTTCTACTATGTCGGTGAGAGGGATGTTTGCGGGTGCTAGGATGAGAGTGTTGAAGCCATATTGTTGTATAGCTTCCTCTATCTCACTCGTATTTCTTTCCCAGATATCTCGGATTGTGTCTTCAAATTCTTCTGGGAGGACTATACCAGCTTCTATATACAGACTCATAAATTTCTCCAATTCTTTTTCTATATCCAAACTAATCGTCTCTTGTCTCTCTACTTTTTTAGTTGTTGGATTGGTGTATGTATACTCTGCAGTGATAGTCTGACTGGTAGAAGGGGTACTTTCACCACTATCAAGTATGCTCTTCATTTTTTCTGCTCGATCGATATGGCGGGAAATACTTTCTTGCATCTCTTTTTGCTTCTTTTCACCAGTTCCTGTTGGTTCCCCGTCTTTGTCTTCAAAACTACCATCTTCGATTTTCTCATCATAGTCTCTTAACTGGTTTTGGATAGACTCCATAAGCCCCTTGAGCTTTTTCTCAAAGGATCTTCGTCCCTCTTCTGAATTTTCTTGAGAAGATTCTTTTTTCTCAGGTTTTTTTGACTCTTTACCTGAGCCAGCCATTTCTATAACAGGATTGTATAACTCCATAATAGTGAATATTATATCATGCATTATATATCAATTATAGATAAAAGCTTTTGTCTTAGCTGGAAGGAATTACAGTGTTGTAATATTCCCAAATATGAGTGTTTATTCTTTTGTGCAGCGGATCGAAACATTTTTGCTTTTGTCTTATTTCGCAACAATACACAATGTGGCATTACGACATATCCAAGAAAATCAATTCCCCAAGAAACTTTTCTAATACTTGTCTTTTCTAAAGGAATCGTTAGGGCCAAAGCGGTTTGTATAAAATAGATAACCCTGTTCCTTATTTCTTCTAATTCTTTGTAAGAATTAGAAAGTATTATAAAGTCATCGTTATATCGAATATAAAATCGACATCGTAACTCTTTTTTAATATAAAGATCAAAGGGATGCAAATAAATATTTGCAAAAATCTGACTCGTAATATTTCCAAGGGGAATGCCCTTCTTTTCTGACTTTTTACTTCTAAAACTAATGACTATTTGTTCAATAATAGAAAATATCTGAGGGTCTTTAATTTTTTCTTTTATCACTTCAAGTAATATCACATGATCGATAGTATCAAAATATTTCTTTATATCACACTTTAAAGTAAAGACTGGTATTGTATTCCCGTTACTAGCTAACTTTATAAAATAGCGGAGAGTAGTTACCGCTTTATGATGACCTTTCAAATCTCGTGAAGAATATGAGTCTGAAATAAAAATAGGCTCGTAGAGTGACACCAGATAGTCATAGAGTATTTGATGAACAATACGATCACAGACATGTGCTTTGTATATATCTCTTTTTTTATTATCAAATACTTGAAAATGCTCATATGGATGGTGAATATATGTATGAGAAGCTATAGTATCATGCAAAAGCAATGTATTATCTTCCACATGATACTCAAAAAATATCACGTCCTTTTTTCTGGCTTTACCTGATCTAAATTTTCTCCATGCTCTGAAAAGATTACTAACTGAAAATAATTGATTAAACATAGGATGGAATATATGAAAGATTTCGAAAAGATAGAGATGCCTATTCTATCACAGCTCCTTATACTGTATGAGTCGGCACATAAACTTATATTTTCTTTTCCAAAGTATGAACGATACTCTCTAGGTGAGAAAATGCAAGACGCGATCTTGTCATCGATTGAATTAGCTGTTATAGCGAATAGCTCAAACAAGTATGAAAAAGAAAAAATTCTTATACGAGCTAATGCGAAAATTGAACTCCTCAAAGTTTTGATGCGACTTGCATTGAACTGTAAGATTATTAAAGAAAGAGATTATCTTGAAATAACCAAACGGTTACAAGAAATAGGCAGGATGACTCAAGGGTGGATAAAGTATAGTAGAAGTTCAACATGATTTCATAGAAAAAGACTCGTATATATAAAGTACGAGTCTTTTTCACTCAAACAGCGGGAGGGTCGGCAGCCCAAATTGGGATTGGAATTGTCAGCATCATTGGCATTGACATTGAGCTTGCGATTGTCAGGATTCCAATACGAGTTGACGAAACGAGCGCCGCACCTCTTGTAGTTCCACGCTATCATCTCTATCACGGAAACCTGTATGTGTATTAAGACTCAAAAGTCTCAGCATAGAACTGCTATTTCAGAGGACATATACTATGTCATCTTTTTACAAATGAAATACGAAATATTAATATAAAGAAGTCTCTTTATATCTTACAATCTCGTACCACTCTTCGGCAGGATCAACATCATTTTTTTCAATTAATCCATACTCGCCAAAGTTCAAAAGGTTTAAAAAAAATACAAGGGGGAAAGTTACAAGGTACTATGTGAAATAGCGGGAGGGTCGGCAGCCCAAAGAGGGATCGGAATAGTCAGCATCATAGGCATAGACATCGAGCCAGCGAGAGTCAGGACTCCAAGACGAGAAGACGAAACGAGCGCCGGATTTTGTCTTTGGTGTCCATGTCCAGCCATGCACATCAAGATACTTGCCAGTTTCTTTGAAGTAGTTTCTCTGGAAAATGA
>JAYTYJ010000003.1:0-2468 GCA_043742445.1 Candidatus Tayloriibacteriota bacterium
TCTTAGGATAGGAAAAAACTTTTTTCGGAGTGATTTTCTTTTTTGTTGGGATAGTTTTTTTCTTCATATAAACTAGATGATAGCACAGAAGTGCTTTAGATTTGAAACGGGTTTTTAAAATGGAGTGACAGTCTAGAGTGTGAGCTACTACTTTGAACTTTGTTTGAGAGATGCTAATAATGCTTTGGATTTGTCATTCCATATCGTCAGTTCTGTAAAAATGGTATCACTAAACTTGTTATCTTTATAGTTAAAAATAAGTTCTGTATTGTTACTACAATAGCTTAGCTCGTTAGTATTATTTTGACTTGTATACCATTTGAAAGAGTCGAGAATGTCAGCAGATTTAACAATGAGAGCATCTTTCCCATTTGCCGCACATCTTTTTATAAGTTCGTCTATCTGCTCATCTTTTGGTAGGAACTTGTTTTTTGTGCTTGCTTGTACAAGTTTTAGTACGTTACTACCAAATGATTCCTCGAGTTCTTTCTCAGTAATATCTGTATCTTCAAGAATGTCATGTAAGAGTCCGGCAATGACAATATCTTCACTATATCCATTATCGTAAAGGTATGTTCCTACTCGAACACCGTGAAAGAGAACCGGCTTTCGAGGTGTCTCCTCTGCGGTTGGCATCCATTTTGACATCAGGCGAACAGCTTCTTCAAATTTTGAACTAAGTTGTAAAGACATAGTTGGTTGTGGTTATAACAGTACGACTTATAAGATAAGAGAGAATTATAAGTGCTCGTTTGGCGTATCTTATTTTTCTTGAAATATTAAGTAGTTAAAGAGGCGTATCTAGTATATCATTTATAAATTATCAGCAGAACTGACTTTTTTGATAGAGATTTGATCATGAATTACTTTTAAGAATATATGAGGATTTTCTTTAATTTCTTTTTTCAGATCTTCCTCCGTAAACCATTTTATTTCAGCAACTTCGTCTTCCTGTATTTTGAAATTATTAAATCCCGAAGGTAGTGTTAGTAAAAACTCTTGACTAAAATAGTGATATTTAGCATTCACTCTTTCTTTTTCCCCAGTAGTTGGTTCTATATTAACAAGTCCTAGTTCTTCCTCTGCTTCTTTTATAATATTTTCTTCATAGGTTTCATTTTCTTCTATTGTTCCCGCTACAGCAGGACCCCACTTGCCTGGATCATGTTTTTTATTAAGGGCTCGTTTAGCAAGTAAAATTTTCCCCTCAGTGTCTGTAATCCATAGGTAGGAGACTCGATATATGCAACTCTCTTCAAGATCAGTTCTTTCCTTGTAAGCTATTATGTTATCATTTTCATCTACTATAGGTATTTTCATATTTTTATTATACCAAAAAATTTCTTCTATTTTTTGTGTCAATGTTATTCTGTGAGCATTCAACAAATAGAGATTCCCGTACCCTTGCCACGTAACGTCCGTTTAAGTAATTTTAGTATATTATTCTGACCCTTCTCGAGAGCCTATTTAAAAAAAGAAAAGAGGAGCACAAAAAGACTCATTATCGACATTGTTAAAGCAATTTTTTTTGCATTATTATCTGGTAATTTTACTAAAATATGTTTACCAATAATTTGCACAATAAATAATATAGGAATAAGACTCAGTATAAAAATAATATCAGTTTTTAGTAATTTGTTATTGAAAAATAAAACTAAAGATACAATTAAGAAATTAAATAACCCAATAGTTGAGCTTACTGCTCTGACCGATACTTCAGAAATGTGTGATCTTAAAAAATTATTCCTGATATCTACTCCCGATAGACTTGCCCCTTGAAGAAATCCCGTAAAGACTGCAACTGGAACTGCCGCTAAGTTTAACTTTTCAGAGACCTCAATTTCATTAATATGAGATAAGGATTTTATTGTTTTATATATAAAATAAGCAGAAGAAATAACAATAAGACCTGTCATCAATTTAAGGTTCAACTCAGATAGTAGTATGCCACCTAGTATCGCGCCGATGATAGATGAAGGTATCATTATTTTTTAAATAGTGAGTATTCTTTTTTTCACTAAAAATATTTTTTCTAAATAAATAGACTCTTTGTATACTCCCAATCAAGAACACTGTATATCCTATACCTATTGCACGATATGGGTCAGTTAGGACTGCTGTGATTGGATTAACTATACCAGACCCAGAAACAGTAAAAAACATATTGAGGAATGTTGTAAATGACATCCAAAGATACAGTAAGATATAATTTTCTAACATTGTAGATAGTTTTAGTGTTAGCTGTTTTTGGTGATCTCACAGGGAATCGAACCCTGATTTACGCCGTGAAAGGGCGCCGTCCTAACCGTTAGACGATGAGACCATTTACCTATCTTTAAGTCCTGCGATTTGCCGTGAAAGAGTGCTGGCCTAACTGCTCTGGCGTGTAGACCAGTGGGTAGCATAGTACCATATTTCAGGGTTGTTTTCAAGGTGATTCTTGTACCTTAAATGAAAGAGCTCTTTTA
>JAYTYJ010000004.1:0-5522 GCA_043742445.1 Candidatus Tayloriibacteriota bacterium
TCAATCCCCAGCCCTATCGTCCAATCTACAGTGCCAGCTGTATCGCCACGAATAGTTACGCAAACTGCTGTAACACTACCAAAATTGAAATCAGTTTCACTTAGTTCACTTACAAACACTCCCAAAAATAATAATCAAAAAGACGCTAATCCGCAGAGAGTAAGCGAGCTCAAATCCGCATTAGCCTCTATTTTAGGTTCAGAGACGACTCCTAAAAATCCTCCAGTCAGTGTGGTGATTCAAAAAGCTGAAATTAAATCTGAGGTCAAGAAAGAGACTAAAGAAATTCCTGAAGATGTACTTCGAGATGTACTTAAGGTAGAGTAAATATATGCGAAAAATCCTTATTTTTTCACTGGTTTACTATCCACGATTTATTGGTGGGGCAGAAGTAGCTATTAAAGAGATTACTGATAGGATTTCGCCTGAGGAAATAGAGTTTGACATGGTCACTCTTAGGCTTGATTCTAGCCTGCCGAAGTTTGAAAAAATAGGAAATGTAACTATTCATCGTATCGGTTTTTCATCTAAAGAGAAAAATTCTGCTGATTCTTTGTCATGGTTTTTGCATTTAAATAAATTCCTACTTATTTTTACGGGATTTTTTAAGGCAATTTCACTTCATAAGAAAAACAACTACGATGCGACTTGGTCTATGATGGCAACCTATAACTCTTTTGCAGCGATTTTGTTTAAGATGATGAATCCCCGTGTGCCTTTTATTTTGACTCTCCAAGAAGGAGATCCAATTCCATATATTAAAAAGCGTGCTTTGCCCGTCTATCCACTTTTTAAAATGATTTTTACTCGAGCAAATTATATACAAACTATTTCTAACTACCTAGCTCATTGGGCAAAAGATATGAAAGCAACGTGCCCAATAGTCGTTATTCCGAATGCTGTAGATTTTGAGTTATTTTCTACAAAAAAGCCTTATGCTGAACTTGAAATGGTAAAACAAAAATTAGGTAAAAAAGTAGAAGATATTTTTCTTATAACCACATCTCGGCTCGTAGTTAAAAATGCGGTTGGAGATATTATTGATGCACTCCAATATTTACCAAGTAATGTAAAAATTTTAATTCTCGGGATTGGATATCAAGAAAAAGAATTAAAGGAAAAGGCAGAAAAGCTAAAGCTTACTGAAAGAGTAAAATTTCTTGGCTATATTCCACATAAAGAAATGCCACAATATTTACATATTTCTGATATCTTCGTTCGACCATCCTTATCTGAGGGTTTTGGAAACTCATATATAGAAGCGATGGCTGCTGGAATTCCCGTAATTGCTACGCCAGTTGGGGGAATTGTTGATTTCTTAAGAGATGGTGAAACAGGACTTTTTTGTGAAGTTGCTAATCCGCAAAGCATTGCACAGAAAGTAGTAAAGTTGATTAAAGATAAAGAATCTCATGATTTTATAATAAAAAATGGAGTAGATATGGTAAAAGAGATTTATGAATGGAACCTTATTGCAAGTGATATGAAAAATAAGGTATTCTTAAAGGTATTATGAAAATCCTTATTTCCACGGGGATATACCCTCCAGATATAGGTGGTCCATCTCAGTACGCACGAAATCTCTATGAAACATGGAAAGGTCAGGGGCATGATGTAAAAGTAGCTGCATATCGTTGGGAAAGAGCTTTTCCTACCTTCTTGCGTCATTTTCTTTTTTTTCTAAAGATATTTAGAAAAGGATGGAACGCAGATTTGATTATTGTCTTGGACACATGGAGTGCTGCAGTGCCCACAATGTATGCATGTAAGATTATGCATAAAAAATACATAATTAGGACTGGTGGTGATTTTCTATGGGAAAGTTATGTTGAAAGGACTGGTGAACTAATCTTGTTTAGAGACTTTTATCGTACATCTTTAAGTAAACTTTCAAGAAAAGAAAAAATCATTTATAAATTAGGCGGTAAGGCACTAAGAAATGCAGCGCGTATCGTCTATAGTACATCGTGGCAAAAGGAAATATTCGAAAAAGCATATAAGCTTGATCAAGGGAGAAGCAGTATAATAGAGAATTTTTGTGGCGTTCGTGATGAACAGATCGAGCCGGAGAATAGAGTTTTCGTAGCCGGAACGCGCGATTTGGTATGGAAGAATCTCGGGATATTGAAAAGAACTTTTAAAGTGGCACAGGAAGAAGTTATTTTAAAAGGATTAAAAGAGATCGAATTCGACACTACGAAAGCAGTCTATGATAATTTTCAAGAAAGAATGAGGCGTTCGTATGCAGTTATTTTGACTTCATTGGGAGATATTAGTCCAAATATGATTTTCGACGCTATTCGTCTAGGAACACCTTTTATTTTAACTACAGAGACTGGTATTGCTGATCGTATAAGAGACTGTGCAATTTTTGTCGATCCGACTGACGAGAAAGATATTCAGACAAAAATAGTTTGGATGTCGGATCCTGTAAATCGAAAAATACAGGCCGAAAAAATCCGAAATTTTACTTGGGTTCATACATGGGATGATATCAGTCGTGAGATTATTTCTTTACATGCAAAAATATAAAACTGAGTACAAGGATTATTCGAAATATGTAGCAATCATGATCTCCACCGATCGGCAGATTTTTATTGATAAAAGTGCTGCCCGTGTAAGAATGACAGAGTATACAAAGCTTTATAAAGAATTACATATCATAGTTTTATCAAATAAGAAGTTCGAAAAAATAGATGTTTCGTCGCAATTTACGATCAGTTCTACTAACTCGTCTTTAAGATGGAACTATGTAAAAGATGCACGGGAAGTAGGAAAAAAGATAGTTAAAAATATTAATAAAGAAATTCCAATCCTTATCACATGTCAGGATCCTTTCGAGACAGCTTTGGTGGGTAAGTGTTTGGCGAGTCTAAGAACAGATTCCGAGTTACTTTTGCAGATACATACAGATCTATTCAGTCCGTATTTTATAGATAAACGAATTGGCTTTATCAATTCATTTTTAAATAGAATACGACTTTTTATTTCTCGTTCCACCCTAAACCAAGCTCAAGTAATACGAGTGGTCTCAGAAAAGATTGCAGATTCTCTGGTTGAAAAAAGTATTGATTCAGAAAAAATTATAGTTAAGCCGATTGAGGTGAATGTTGATTATATAAAAAATTCAGAACCAAGTTTCGATTTACGTAAAAAGTTTTCTCAATTTAAAAAGATTGTAGTTATGGTTTCTCGTATTGAATCTGAGAAAAATATAGATATGGCACTTAGAGCGATGAAGATCGTCAAGCAGTCTATACCAGATTCAGGTCTTGTAATAGTCGGTTCTGGTAGTTTAGTACCAAGACTTAAGAAGCAAACATATAGTTTAGGAATAAACTCATCAGTTGTTTTTACTGGCTGGCAAGGTGATTTAGTCCCATATTATAAAGCCGCTGATGTTTTTCTTGTCACATCATGGTTTGAAGGCTATGGTATGGTTTTTAAAGAAGCTCAAGCTGCTTCTTGTAAGATCGTATCTACAGATGTTGGTATAGCACGTGACGTCGGAGCAAGGATTGTGGATTGGAAAGTAGAGGATATCGCTAGGGGAATAGTAGAGGCTATTTAATATGAATTTATTGATTCTCACACAAAAAGTAGATAAAGATGATTCAAATTTGGGTTTTTTCCATAGTTGGATTGCAGAATTTTCAAAACATTTTGAAAAAGTCCTTGTTGTCTGTTTGTATAAAGGAAAATCTGATTTACCAGAAAATGTTAGAGTCATATCACTTGGAAAAGAAGATGGTCAATCGAGAGTCAAATATCTCTTAAATTTTTATAGCTATATTTGGTTTGAAAGAAAAAATTATGATAAAGTATTTGTCCATATGAATCAAGTCTACGTTCTCCTAGGTGGATTAATATGGAAAGCTTTAGGAAAAGATGTATACCTTTGGTATACACATAAAAGTATTACCACGTCACTTCGAGGAGCGCTTGTGTTTGTTAAAAAGGTTTTCAGTGCATCTACTGAAAGTTTTAGAATAAAGACGAATAAAATAAATATAATGGGGCATGGTATCGATATCGATCTTTTTGCTTTTGATTCTGGTAAAGTCTTCAATGAAAACAGTTTGAAAGTAGTAACTGTTGGAAGAATATCACAATCAAAGGATCTTGTTACGATTCTAAAAGCTATAAGAATGCTTACAATCGATGTTGCAATTACTTTTGACATTGTTGGTTCAACCATTACGAAAGAAGATATTTTGTATTTTGATACAGTCAAAAAGTATGTTTCAGAAAACGGTTTATCAGATATTGTCATGTTTCATGGTGCAATGCCACAAGAAAAAGTCATTCCTTTCCTTTATGGCGCTGACGTATTTATTCATACAAGTATTACGGGAAGTCTGGACAAGGCAGGTCTGGAGCCTTTATCATGCGGTATTCCTGTATTGAGTTCTAATGATGCGTTAGTATCTATACTTTCTCCTTACGGACTTACTTTCAAATCTAGAGATGCGATGAGTCTTGTAACTGCACTAAAAAGCTTTATGAGGCGTGAAGATAAAAAAGAGATCAGTCAAAAACTTCGAGATGTAGTGGTTCAAAATCATTCTCTTAAATCTCTGATTTCACGATTGTCTGATAGTGTTAAAAACTAATATGGAAAACAAGATCAAATGCTCAGTTGGGATACTAACCCTTAATTCAGAAAAGGGTCTGCCAGCATGCCTTGAATCATTTAAAGATTTCGCTGAGATAATCATTTGCGATGGAAATAGTACTGACTCAACAAGAGAAGTTGCTTTGAGTTATAGAGCTAAAGTCATTAAACAATACGAGACTGAAGAGAAAAATGTTCAATGTATAAAGGATAAGGCGAATGTCAGACAGAAAAATATGGAGGCTGCTACATACGATTGGTATTTCTTTATGGATGCTGACGATACGCTTTCGAAAGAAGCTGCGGAAGAAATTCGAGGAATCTTAACTGATCCAAATCCACCTCATCTAATATATAGAATGCCCACTCGAATTTTCTTGGGAGATGAGGGTTCTGCTAAAGAGATCAGATATGAAGCTACATACCCATCATACCAGACGCGTCTCGTCCATAAGTCTGTAGGGGCGCGGTTCAAAGGTCGGGTACACGACCATCTTATTTGGGATCAAAAAAAGTTTTCTATTGGTACTATGAAAAATTACTATAATTTCTTTTGGCCAGAAGAGCGTGTAAAAAACTTTTGGAAGTATTCAAATAAATATGCGAAACTGGAAGTCGAGATATCACCAAAAAGAAAATTTGGAGATTTTCTATATTGGGTAGTATACCGACGTTCAAGAACTATTCTTGGTTATATCTTGTATCGTCTACCGAAGATGTACCTGATGCATGGATTTAAAGATAGTATGCCGTTATGGATGGAATTGACTATCGTTAGATATCACTTCAAAATATTAATCCTAGATATCTTAAAATTTTTTAAAAATCTATGAATCGAAATTCAAAAAAGATTCTGATGATTATGCCTGCATTACCATTTCCGCATAGGGGAGCGGAACAGCTCGAT
>JAYTYJ010000005.1:0-7699 GCA_043742445.1 Candidatus Tayloriibacteriota bacterium
CAGAGAAAAATATCCTCTATGGGAACTTTATGGTTTTGATATTGGCGCAAATAAGGATGTCAAAACAATTGGAAATAATATATCGATTATCTATGATGATTTTGAGAAACTCTCTGCATCGTTTAAAACAAATTATTTTGACATAATTTATATGAATAATGTCCTCGAACATCTCAATAATCCACTAGCTAGACTCAAAGATCTTGCCAGTCTTTTAAAGAAAGATGGTCATATAGTTATCGAGGTTCCAAATATCGACTCAATCAAATTTAAAATATTTGGTAAATATTTTTCAAGCCTTGATATTCCACGACACTTATATGATTTTAGTCCTACGACCCTTACTGCACTTTGCAACAAAGCAGGATTAACTGTGCAATTTATAAAATTAAGTGGCTCAACAAAAAGCACATTGCGAAGTATATATTATATGCTTGGAATTAAGAAAAAGGATTTAAATCGATTTGCCTTTAAAATTCTCGACGTCACGACAAAGATTATCGGTGAAAAAAGAATCCACGACGATGTGATCATCGCCACAGTTACTAAGGCTTAAGACCTAAGAATTGGATATATTTATCGATATTCGCTTGATAACTATATTCATTTTTTAATTTCTCAAGAGATGCCTGCCCCATTTTTTCCTTTAATCCAACCTCGTCAACAAGATGCTTAATATCTCTTACCCATTCTTCTGTTGTATTTGGAAGGAAACCAGTTTTGTCTTTATTTATAAAATAAACATTTTCTCCGACCGGTGAAGCAATGACTGGTATGCCCGCAGCCATATAATCAAGAACTTTCAAACTACATCTCCCTCTATTTGATTCATTATCGACAAGCGGGCAAAGACCAATATCAAAGCGACAATTAGCCTTTTGTATTTCACCTTCTTTTCCCCAATCAAGTTTATCAACAAATTCTACATTAATTCCTTTTAGAGAAAAAGTATCGACAACTTCTTTTGATCCTAATGTCCCAACAAGTAAAAATTTAAATTGGACATTTTCTTGTATAAGTTTTTCAAAAACAGGAATAAGGATTTTAAGATTATGCAAACTCAATGGTGCGCCACCGATCCAACCCAGCACAAGTGGTCCATTGCCCTTTTGTACTTTATATTTTTCAGCCAAAGAATAATCCACTAGATTCGGCATGACCAGAATCGGTTTGCCTTGAATGTTTTTCCATTGAGATAAACAGTGACTAGCCACAATATATTTATCAGAAAAAAAAGCGATGACCCGCGGAGCGATAGGATTTTGAACCCATGTTGCATCATCAAAGTCGAAGACAAGGGTTGGGCGGAAGATTATTTTTACTAAGCATATGCAGAAGATAAAATAAGTACTAAAAATAGGATTCTGAAGAAAAACAATATCATTTTTTTGTAAAGAAAATATTGTCTTCAAATAATCGAGTCGCGCCTGTCTGCGTGGAACTTCTTTTCTATACACTGGAGGGATGATGAGCTGAAGTTCATGCCCTTTTTTTCTTAAAAAATCAGCAACAAAAAAAGCTCGATGACGAGAACCTCCAGCCCCTATTTCTGATTTAGTGAAAATATACAACATACTATTTAAACACAATAAACTTATATCCTAAAAAGTTGCCGAATACTGAAACGACAATTGTCGACATGACAGCTAGATTTGCCCAAAGCTGCGAATTTATTGATGCTGGAGATCCGATAATATTCACCAGAGCGTGAATAATCAAGAGATTAATAAGTGCAATTGATCCAGAGACGGCAAAAAATTTCTTATAATTCGTATGTTTAATATGTTCTTTTTTCTTAAAGACCCACAGAGCATTGGTAAAGAAAGCTTGAGTCATAACAATAATGAATGCGACAAAGGAAAAGAAAACAACGTAAGGTCCCTGATTAATACCTGTAGACCACATAAGTAAGTTGAAGATTGCTATATTGAGAACTGTGTTAAATACCCCAACAAAGATATATCTCACAAATTCAAATGTCTGTCGCTTCTTTATGATTGTATAGAGCTTCACCAATTGCCAAAACATCTTTATACTGTCTCGAATAAAATGAACCGAGGAATCAGCATCCTCGATGAGATGTACAGGAATCAAATGTATTTTTGAATTTGCTTTTTGTGCTAAATAGATAACTTCAACATCAAAAGCAAATCCTTTTGTCGACACGTCTTGAAATATTTTTTTTGCAATGTCACTTTTGAAACCTTTGAAACCGCATTGCGTATCTTCTACTTTTTCTAATAAAATAACATTTGCTATTTTAGAAAAAACTTTACTACCAAGCTTTCGATCAATATTTCTCGAACACGAACTCTTTGAACCCGGCAATTCCCTAGAACCAAGAACAACATCACATCCATCCTTTAGCGCGTTAACAGCTTCGTTCATCACAGCAAGATCATACGGCAAGTCTGCATCAGTAAAAAAAATGTATTCTCCATCCGCCTCAGCAATACCCCTTTTGACTGCCGCTCCCTTACCTTGATTCTTTTCTAATCTTATATGTTTAAAAGGTGAAGATATCGTCTTTAAGAGTTCTACAGTACTGTCAGTACTTCCATCATCGACAAATAGGATCTCTAAATCGTACGGAAAAGATATAGAAAAATCTTTAAGTAGATTAATTTTATTTAATAGGCTCTTTCCAAAATTATAGACCGGTATAATTAGCGAAATTTTCATAGAGTGTGGTTGAGAATAACATAATCATTAATACTTTGTGAAATCTGGTATTTTTTAAATTGTGGTCCAATTTTATCCCACTGCTTTGATGTTGTAATGAGAACATCGGGTATTCCTGCTTGAAGCACTGAAATCTGCTCGATCCCGAAATTGAGAGTATCAGTAGGCTCCATATATTGATAATAGAACTGATTTGGAAGGAAGACGGTCATCTCTGGCGTATTATAGATAAAGAATGTGGTTTTTTGAGGATATTTACCTAACGCTTCAGACATATCAGCTGAAATAGTACTGTGATAATGGACAGCCACCCATGATGTAAATAGCAGCTGATAAACTTGAATCGTACAGAGTACAGTCACAATCCAAATGAAAAGCTTTTTCTTATGAAGATTTTCTAGAATGTTTGATATATTCATCGGTGCAAAAGCAATAGCCAAAACTTCAGCCACAAAGAAATATCGATACCAGCCAGCCGTTCGAAGATATGCAAGCGAAACGAGAATCGAAAAAATAAAAGAAATTGACTCGACCAGAGAAATACTTTTCTTTTTGAAAAATCGAATTGAATATGAAACGATCCAAATCAATTCTAAAAGTAAAAAATAAGCAGGGCTCGGTTCATGGAAAAATCTTAGGAAGTTGTGGATAATAGTACCTGTAATATCTGTAAGTCCATATGGATTAGCATAATAATGCAAAATACTCGAAGCAGAATCGGTCGCGATAAATTGCATTTTAAACCAAAGCACCATTGGTAAAATAAAAGCAATTAGTCCAAAGCCCAAATATTTCCACTTAAAGACAATGTCTTGTCTATGCATGATAACTGCGAGCACGACTGCCCCACCGAGTATAAAAAATATTGGCTTTGTGACTAAACATAATCCGCCAGTCAATCCAGCGATAATATAAAAAGTGAGACCTTCATATTTTCTCTTTTCAATTTGATAGACAGAAATCAAAAAACAAAATAGATACAAAAGCCCTGGGACTTCACCGAGTACATTTTTTCCATTTCCATAAAGTACTGGAAAGGTTATGAGGAGTAAAAGTGATAGCAAGGCTTTTTTGGCACCGAATATTTCACGAATCAGATGGAAGGCTGCGACAAGCATAAGCATAATAAACAAAGCCATAACGATTCTCACTTGCAAAATACCGATACCAAACAATCTTACAGACCAAGCAACTGGCAAAAAGAATGGATAACCTCCAGTCACAAAAGCACTTGATACGAAAGTGTTTGGAGCTACCTGCATTTGCTGTGCGCCGTAGAGACTAGTATTGACGGCTATTTGATTATAAATACCCTCGTCATACCATGTTGGAGGGCTTTCGGTCAGTTTGAAAATAGAAAAAAAGAGACCAATACCGAGTAGCACAATCAGCAGTGATATCTTTGATTTTCTGTGCATTTCAGTATATTGTTAAGCCTATTATAGCCAGAAACATATCTTAAATCAATGATTTCCCTTTTCAAAAAAATCTTTAAAATTATCCTCTCTTGTGTCCCTTTGACCATCGCAACATGGGTATATACAAAGATAATTAATAAAACTCTGCTTCGTCACATCGTAAACAATTTCATAAAGTCTGGCATCCCAAAAGAATTACAAATCGAGGAAGGAAAAATGATTCTCAATCAAGACGATGTGGCAGTTTCTGGAATGTTGGCTTTGAATTCCTTTGAACCTTATCAAACTTCCCTTTTTAGAAAAGAATTAAAAGAAGGAATGACCGTTGTCGATATCGGTGCAAATATTGGATATTACAGTGTCATTGCAGGTAGAAGAGTTGGTCAAAATGGAAAGGTTTTTTCTTTTGAACCTGAACCAAATAATTTTTCATTCTTAGTAAAAAATATAGAGGTAAATAATCTCAAGAATGTCACTGCCTCTCAAGTGGCCTTATCAAATAAATTAGGCACAGAAAATCTTTTTCTTTTTGCAGAAAATACTGGATCTTATTCACTTGTGGATAATCGAGGGACAGCGACTTCGATTTCTGTAAAAACTGATAGACTCGACAACATTATTAAAGTCCCTGTGGATATTATAAAAATGGATATAGAAGGTGCAGAGTATTTAGCGCTTGAAGGAATGAAGAAATTGATTAATAGAAGCCCTAAGCTTATACTCATGACTGAATTTTTCCCAAATGCTATTCGCCGTTTTGGAAAGGATCCTCTTGATTTCTTAAAGATGCTGATGAATTTTGGCTTTGATTTGTCTGAAATAAATGAAGATAAAAAGATACTTTTACCTATTTTAAATATAGAAGAATACATGCAGAAGTTTCCTAGAGGCGAGATCGCCACAAACATTTACGCGAGGAGGGGGTAAAAAACATTATTTATTTATCTATTTTTTATACACAACATCGTATTCTCTAATCTGTTTTGAAATATCAAAATTTTCAATCACTCTTTTATACCCACTCTCCCCCATCTTTTGTGCCAATTCTTTATTTTCAAATAGTAGATTAAGTTTTTTGGAAAAATCTTCTGTTTCAAATGGATTGATGATAAATCCAGTCTCATTATCTACAACTACTTCTTTAGCTCCACCAAAAGTTGAAGCGATTACAGGTTTTGAACAAATCATACCTTCAAGATTTACCATTCCAAACGTATCAAAACAAATCGAAGGAAAAGCTACAACATCAGCAGTAGCATATATATCAGGAAGTTCATTTTCGTTTTTCCAACCAGTTATGACAACTTTTATCCCACTCTTTTCAGCTTGAGAAACCAGACCTGTAGTATATGAATCTTTCTGTCCTACGATAATGAGCGCAGTATTTTTTAAATTTTTTAAAGCTTCAATAAGTTCTTCTCCACCTTTTGCCTTCGTCAATTTTCCAGCAAATAAGACTTTATTATAACTTTCTAGATTATTTTCTCTCAAAAAGTTTTGAGTCTTCATTGGATGAGATTTCCATAATGAAGTGTCTATTGCATTATGGACAACTTCTATATTCTTTATTCCATTAGCATCTAAAGCTTTTTTTAATTCAAAACTAACAGCCGTGAGCACATCAACATATTTTAAATAATACTCAATCAGGATGTTTCGAAATGGATTATATCTCAATCTAAATGTTCTCAACTGGCTCCAAGCAGTTACATGGTATGTATGTGTGAAAATAAAATCAGTAAATTTTCCATAATGGAAAAGCATACAGTCATGCGCAGTAAGAATTACTTTTGCTCCACTTTTTTTGGCTAGTTTCAAGGAATGGTACGAGATATGTTCGTGAATATTGTGCGCATGAACAATATTCGGCTTTTCTTTTTCCAGAATCTTTTTTACAAAAGAGACTCCTTTTGGATTATAAAGTGAGCGATATGCTCTCCACCTTTCATGATATGAAGATTGAAATGAATAGATTTTTATACCTTCAAGCATAATTTCTCCAACTTCTTCAGACTTTCTGACGGAGGTTATAACACAAACATTATAGCCTTTTTTAACCATGCCTCGCGCCACATTAAAAGCTACACCCCCTGCGCCGCCATATGCTTTTGGTGGAAAATCATCAGCTAAAATAAGTATTTTCATAAGAGTTCGTCAATATGAGGATACACCATTTCTGGAGTAATGGCATCTATATGTTGCCGCGCTTTCTCTGTATCATACGATCGAGAATTCATAATATGGATTTCAGGTTTTCGTCCTGACAGAAAAACAAGCCTGTGTTTTTCCCCTCGTGGTGGCTGCTCATTTTCATCCATTGAACCGATAATATCGATCGTTGAAACATTAAAGGCTTCAGCAACATAAATTAGTCCAGTATCGACAGCAATCAAAAGATCCAAATTTGAAACAAAAGCCTTAATATCTGAAAGGTCAAATTGACCTGAAACATCAATGACATTTTCCATAGTTTGCATAAAGCTTTTCATTTTTGAAATTATTTCTGAATCTTGCTTTGTCCCAAGAATATAAATACTTGCATCATATTTTTTTAAAATATATTCAGCGATTACTGCAAAGTGCATTGGATTCCAGAGCTTGATATCATTTCCAACCCCCGGAGCAATTCCGATTTTATACTTTTTATTTGATTGCATCTCGACTGGTTTAGAATATGCCAAATGTTTCGTCGTGTCTTCGGAAATAATTCCAAGTGGCTCGAGAAGTTTCAAATATTCTCCAGGAGCGTAGTGGCCCATCCTATGTGGAACAGTGATGAGAAGAGGCCAGAGTAATCGATATGACTTTGTCTGATAAGGTGAAAAACCATTGATAACTTTTGGGACAATAACAGTCTTTATCCCAGCCAAGAAAAAGCAAGCTGAAGCAATAAAACTTGGAGTAGTAATAATGGCTACATCGATATCGAGTTTACGAAATTCGCTTATATTTTTATAAAAATCTTTTTCACTCCAAGAAAAATAAGTATCGACATCGGTATTCCCATCAAACAGCTTCGTATACATAGCAGAAGCACATATCATTGTCTGAATTCTTTTATCATGTTTTTTAATGGCTCTAAAGATTGGCGTGGCACAAACCAAATCCCCCAATTTTGATGCAGGCATAATAAGAATTTTTTTGAGCTTGTTATCCTTTTTTACCTTTGCACTTCCACGAAATAATACGTAGAAATATATTCGAATAAGTAATACTAAATTTTGAAAGATAGTCTTCATGAAATTACTTTTATGAATTGAAGGATGTTTTTTGAGCGAATCTCCCAAGTATATTTTTGAACGTCATCTAGAGCTTTTTGAGCTTTTATAAATGCTTCATTTTCATTATCGAGAGCATATAAAATACCTTTTCCAAGGGAATCTGCATCATCAGGCTTTACAAATAACGAATTCGTTTCATTTAAAACTTCTCTCAATGAAGGCACATCAGAGGCAATGATAGGATTTCCACTAGCCATATATTCGAAGAGCTTGAGTGGTGATGTATTAAACTTTGATATATCTTTTTTAGCAGAGTTTGGCAATATTAATAGGTCAGCAGCCTTAAGGTATAGTGGAATTTCTTCATGCTTTTTATAG
>JAYTYJ010000006.1:0-12576 GCA_043742445.1 Candidatus Tayloriibacteriota bacterium
ACAAAAGAAATTGTAAAACCCGCATTATTCAATGCATTTAATGTTATAACAGAATATTCTGGAGTGCCGAAGAAACCAATTTTGATGTTATTTTTCATTTCATTATTCTAGTTCTTCAGGGGGAATATCTTGAATGTCTTTTGCTGTATCTATAAAGAGAATACCTTCCAGGTGATCACATTCATGTTGAAATATCTGCGCCAAAAGTCCGCTTGCTCCTCTTTTTACAATTTCACCCAGTTCATTGTATCCTTCAATGGTTGCCTTTACCGAGCGACTCACTTTTCCGTATTTCCAACGCACCGAGAGGCAACCTTCCTCCACTTCATGTTTTTCTCGAGAAAGTTTTGTGATAATAGGATTGATAAAAACTAGATCTCTGCCAGTACTTTTATAATCCTCATCAGCTTCTTTCAAAGTTTTATCAGATACGATAAAAATCCTTAAGGGAAAACTAATCTGTGGTGCAGCGATAGCAACACCATCCTTTTGGGTCGACATAGCAAGCTTCATATCAGAAATAATATCCTGTATTTTCTGACTAGCAATATCTTTTATCTGCACTTCTTTTGCCTTTTCACGGAGTATGGGATTTGCACTTTGGACGATTTCTTTCATGACTAAAATGTACTATAAAAGTGTATCTGGGTCCACTTTCACAATAACTGATGGCGGTAGAGATCGGAGTTTTTTATTAAGATCTTCATTTGGCCATTTTTCTGTAGGAAGTCTTATAAGTCCATGTAAAACGTAGTTTCTACGTATTGTATGTGTGAAAGCTGGGAAAACCTCAACTTCATAGGGATCGAGAATATTTTGAGCTATCTCCATTTCTTTTACAATGATATCTTTTTTGCCCTCAAGAGTGATTTTGATCAAAGTTGTAAAAGGGGGGTAATTAAATTTTTTTCTTTCTTCGATTGCGATCTTATAAAAATCATTACTATTTCCTTTTAAGCCCAATTCAAAGACTTTTTCATTATATTTTCTAGTTTGAACGATACAATGCTGTGTCGTAAGAGTTCGGATACGTGTGATCATTGATAGGATCTTTTCTTGAATACGGAAATCAGGTAAAGCAAAGAGAGAATCTAAAGAGACGATCGCCGAGTTCTCAACTTTTTCATGAATGTATTGGATCATCATTTCTGTGCCAATCAAAATGCTTCCAGGCTTTGATTTGAACTTTTTAACAATGTCTTTAGCTGAAATTTCATTTTTTATTGAATCTGAATCTATTTTGAATATAGAGATATCGGGAAATTTATCTTTTATTTTTTCTGTTACTAAATCAATACCTATCCCAACTACTCCGAGCTTCCAACTCCCACAAATTTTGCAGTACTCTTCAGTCGAACGTCTTTCACCGCAACGATGGCACATGAAAAATGTTTTTTCCGCACCCTTCTCTTGTGTTTTGTGAAGAATAACTGGTGCACTACAGTTGTTGCATAAGACAATATTCTGACAATCTCCGCATACTGTCGTTGGAGCGATACCGCGGCGCGTTGCTAGGATTATCATATACTCACTATTATTTTTTGTTTTTAAAATAAGTTCTTCGACTTCATCGGATAGGATTCTAAAACTTGAAGTCGGAGTCTTATATTTTTTCATATCAACCAATAGGTCGATTGCAGTACTTAAAGATCTTGATTTAAAAGGAGAGGCTTGAATAAAATCTCCTTCAGTCTTACGCCACAATGTTTCAGTCCTCAAGAGATCATCTGCAAAAAAGATCTTAATTTTTCTTATATCTGCAAATATTTCGCATACTTTCCTAATATCAAGAAATGGACGGCGGGGAATTTTATATGCCTTATTGCTCTCACCCTCAACAATAATGGTCTCTATATCTTCTCTCGATAGTGAAAGAAAACCTCCCGTTGCTATAATGACTACTGGATGTTTTTCATTTAAGATTAAATTCCATTTTTCAACGATTTGCTTTGGAGTAATTGAACCATTCAAGACAAAAATATAATCCTCGATTCCTTTTTCAAGAAGTTCAAAAGCGTATTCGGTATCTTCTATTGTAGGCATCATGAAGAGAACAGATTTCTTCTTGGCAAATTCTTGACGAATTAGACTTTTCCAAGTTCCATATCTTTCCTCAGAATCACCCTGAACAATATATTTTTCGTGTAACCCTGGCGCCACAGCTTTTTCTTTTGTTTTTTTTAACTTGCTTATGTTTTTCTGAATGTATTCAGGCACGAGGACATTTATGACGGAGCCTATACTTGTTGCATAATAGTCTGAAACTGCTTGTATCATCTCCATAAATTCTTTTGTAAAGAACTCGATACTTTTTATTTTTTCAATCTTTTTTAAGATATAGCCAGCACTTTTAATTTCAGCTTTCATATCTTCTGCTTTTCGCACGCCGATGACGATTCCATGAATTATCTTATTTCGAAGTGGAACATCGACGATAGCGCCTAGAGGAATTTCTATCGAAGTAAAGTATGAGAGGCTGTCACTAGATATTCCGCGACTCATAGGTATGATGGAGATGATAAACATACACTATTTATACCTCATCTCAACTATTTGTAAATCTTTAGTTAAACACGTACAATGTAAAATATATTATTATATGAAAAGTGATTCATTCATTATCGAAGGATTGGAGGGAAGAAAGACATTAAACGGTGAAATATCTGTTAATGGCGCTAAAAACGCAGTACTCAAGGCAATGGCAGCAACTCTCCTTTTTGACGATATTGTTACACTTGAAAATGTTCCACAAACAGAAGATGTCAGGAAGACCATCATACTTTTAGAAAAAATTGGTGCTAAGGTCATACAAAAAGGATCAATACTTTCTATAGATCCTAGAAAAATATCTTCAACAGATCTTGATCCTGTGTTAGCCCAAAGTATGAGAGCCTCAGTTGTTTTAACCGGACCACTTCTCGCACGATTAGGCAAGGTTACTTTTCCATCCCCGGGAGGATGTGTTATAGGTGCACGACCTATTGACCTATTTGTCAGTGCGTATAAAAAAATGGGTGCAGTCATAGAGTTAAAAAATGACACATATCATATGTCTGCTCCAAAAAATAATTTACAAGGAACAGAAATATTTTTTACGATTCAAACAGTCGGTGGAACAGAAACTCTTATGATGGCTGCAGTTTTGGCAGAAGGAAAAACTATTTTGAAGAATTGTGCAATGGAACCTGAAATCGTCTCTGTCGCTGAGTATCTAAACTCATGTGGTGCAAAGATAAAAGGAGTGGGGACGTCAACAATGGAAATAACCGGTGGGTCTCTTTTAAGATCAGGAGGAAAACACTACATCACCTTGCCTGACCGCATTGAAGCGGGGAGTTTTCTTTTACTTGGAGCTCTTTGTGCTGATAATTTGAAAATAACAAATTGCAATCCAGCACACCTAGAAGCAACTATTCACTTACTTATAGAATCGGGTGTTCCTATTTCAATTACAAAAGATACGATTGAGATAAAAGGAAATGGAAAAATAAAAAACTCAGAATTTACATCATTCAATGTCCGCACTCATGAATATCCGGGATTTCCAACTGATCTTCAGGCGCCAATGGTTACTTTTTTAACTCAAGTCACTGGGGATAGTATTGTTCTTGAAACTATTTATGAAGGTCGTTTTAAATTTACTCAAAATCTTATGAAACTTGGAGCTTTGATTACAACTATGAATCCTAGAGAGATTCTTATCCATGGAAATGCTGATCTCAAGAGTTCATCTCAAGAGACTTTAGATTCATATGATATTCGAGCTGGTTTTGCGGCAGTTATGGCTGGTTTGATTGCAAAGGGGACTTCGAAGGTAGATAATGTTTACTACATTGATAGAGGGTATGAAAGTCTTGAAAAAAGATTGAATAAACTTGGTGCAAATATCATTAGACAAGTAAAAGAAGAATAAATTTTCATATGAACTTATTTTCTCAAAAACTAGGGATCGATCTTGGTACAGCAAATACCCTCGTCTTTTTGCCTGGTAAAGGTATTATTTTAAATGAACCATCAGTCGTAGCTGTTTCTGAACAAGATAAAAAAGTTTTGGCAGTTGGTTTTGAGGCAAAAGATATGATAGGTCGTACGCCAGACAATATCATAGCTTATCGTCCCATGAAAGATGGTGTTATTGCAGACTATCGTGTGACAGAGGCCATGCTTCGATATTTTATAAATAAAGCTTTAGGTAAATGGAATTTCCTTAGACCAGAAGTGATGGTTTCTGTTCCCGCGGGGATTACTTCTACAGAAAGAAGAGCGGTTGTAGAGGCAACTATTCGTGCTGGAGCAAAGAGCGCTTTCGTTGTTAAAGAACCAATTCTCGCAGCTATCGGTGCTGGTATTCCGATTCAAGAAGCTAGAGGACATATGATCGTAGATATCGGTGGGGGAACGACAGACGTGGCCGTTATCTCTCTCGGCGGAATAGTTTCTTCGACATCGGTGAAATGTGCGGGGAATAGAATTGACGCTGCGATCGCCGATTATATAAAAAAAACTTTTAACCTCGCTATTGGAGATAAAACAGCAGAAGACATAAAAATAAATATTGGATCAGCTATACCACTCGAAGAAGAATTGTCGATGCAGGTTCGTGGGCGAGATTTTGTTTCGGGACTCCCACGTTCAACAGAAGTAAAGACAAATGAAGTGGTAAAAGCGATCACTAAAGAATTGCGAGATATGATAAAGGCTATTAAAGACGTTTTACAAGAAACTCCCCCAGAACTTTCAGCAGATATTATCGATCAGGGTATCACCATGACTGGAGGCTCATCAATGCTCCGCAATTTTCCAGAATTAGTTTTTAGACGAACAGGCGTAAAGGCTCGACTGGCAGACGATGCACTCTTTTGTGTGGTGAAGGGGACAGGGATTGCACTCGATCATTTGGATACATATAAGAAGAGTATAATTTCGAAGAGGTAGTCATATATGATATTATATATCTATGCACCCTTTGGAATATATTAAGGCTCTCGATCATCATGCCTATTTCCTCCACTCTTTCAAAGACTCCGTTCACAATCTTAAAGAATATTTAAAAGAGAAGCTTCATATCGACCATGCTCAGAATCCAGATTTTTACCATGAAAGATTTGAAACACTAGGAATCGAAGATAGTCGAAGAATAAAAGAGAATCACGTTACTAAAAGTTTTCAAGAAGGCAAAAAGAGAATATTTATTATCGAAACATCTGCTATAACTCATGAAGCTCAAAATTCTTTACTCAAGATTTTTGAAGAACCAAATGAAGACAGTCACTTTTTTCTTATAATGCCTTCTGCACATGTTTTGCTTCCAACTCTTCGATCACGACTTTATATATTAAAATCAGCCAATGAAGTGTCACACGGTATTGAAGCTCTCGCTGAAGCCGAACAATTTTTAAAATTAAGTAAAAAAGAAAAGGTAGATTTTGTCGATAGATTGGCTAAGGAGATTTCTGATGAAGCAAAAAACAAAAGTGATGCTATAGAATTTCTCTCTGCACTTGAAGTGCTTGTGTATAAGAAACAGGGAATAGAGAATCCTGGGGGATTGAAGGCAATTTTGAAGGCAAGAGAATATATAAACGATAGATCACCA
Source organism: Candidatus Tayloriibacteriota bacterium (assembly GCA_043742445.1). Classification (GTDB taxonomy): domain Bacteria; phylum Patescibacteriota; class Minisyncoccia; order Phycocordibacterales; family PALSA-1337; genus CAIOGI01. Next base: position 5,597 of record JAYTYJ010000006.1, read on the forward strand.
TCAATTAAACAGCTTTTGGAATACGTCGCATTGAGTTTGTAAGCTTTTTATTTATTTTCTCAATATGATATACTTCATACATGGCTTACGATTTCACTAAATTTAAAAAATCATTATCAAGTACAGAAGATTGGGTTAAGAAGGAATTTTCTGGTATACGAACGGGGCAAGCAAATCCCATGTTACTTGATGGTGTAAAAGTTGAATCATACGGAGTTCCTTCTCCTTTATCTCAGGTAGGAGCTGTGACTATAGAGGGCAGTAGGACTCTGCGTATAGTTCCTTGGGATGCATCTCAGTCAAAAGAAATTGAAAAAGCTATAACAGTAGCAAATCTTGGAGTATCGATCTCTGCTGATGATAAAGGGCTTAGGGTCAATTTCCCTGAGCTAACATCTGAAAGCCGAGCGAGTATCGTCAAGCTTGCGAAAGAACGACTAGAAGAGGGTAGAAAGCAGATACGTATCCATCGAGATGATGCGATGAAAGATCTAAAAGCAAAGGTAAAAGCTGGGGGTATTGGTGAAGACGAAATGTTTAGACATGAGAAAGAAATCCAGAAATTCGTAGATGATACGAATAAAAAACTTGATGAACTATTTACAAAGAAAGAAAAGGAAATAACTTCTTAGTTTCATGACTGTTATAATATTTTTAATTGTCTTAGCGGTCCTTATCTTTGTACATGAATTAGGACATTTTTTGCTAGCGAGAGCTTGCAGTATCAGAGTCGACGCTTTTGCTTTAGGTTTTGGACCAAAACTTTTTGGGAAGACAATTGGTGAGACAACGTATTCATTAAACCTTATACCTTTTGGAGGTTACGTAAAGATTTTTGGAGAGAATCCTGATGATGATTCATTGAATGGTCCTGATAAAGAGAGGAGTTTTGTATACAAGAATAAACTACAGCAAATTTTAGTTTTAATTGCTGGAATTTCTTTTAACTTTATATTTGCTTGGATTATTATTTCTTTTGCCTTCTCTTTGGGTGTTTCAGCTTCTGTAGAAAGTTATCCAGAATATAAGGATCAGATGAAAGACCAGCATATCGCTATTACCTCAGTGAGTGCTGGTTCGCCTGCGGATAAAGCGGGATTGAAAGGTGGAGATGTACTCGTAGCCAATTCCCTTGAGCAAATCCAGAAGGATATAAATGATAGTCAATTAAATGGCATCGTCATTTCATATACTCGAAATGGTATTGCTTCTACAACGAAAATCTTTGCTAAAGAAGGAATCGTGCCGAATAAATATGCTATAGGTATTGCTATGGATAATATAGCCACATTAAAACTTCCGTTTTATAAAGCAATTGTCGAGAGTGTTCGGTTTACACTCAACACCATTCTTAGAACGTTTCTAGGTCTTTATGATCTCTTAGTCGGAATATTTCATGGGACATCTAACCTTTCTTCAGTCACTGGTCCTGTAGGAATCGCTGGGCTTATCGGCGATGCAGCACGACTTGGCTTTACCTACCTCATTATGTTCACTGCAATAATTTCTATCAATCTCGGAGTTTTAAATCTCATTCCATTTCCCGCACTCGATGGTGGACGAATTCTTTTTGTCATTATTGAAGCTATTATTCGACGACCAATTAAACCAGCAATTGCAAATACAATAAACGCAATCGGTTTTGGTTTACTCATTCTTCTTATGATAGTTGTCACGTATCGAGATATCGTAAATTTGTTTGTGAAATAAAAGATTTTGAGATATGATAGCGGAATGAAACAATCTCAGCTTTTCACCAAAACTTGCAAAGATGCTCCAAAAGATGAAGTCTCAAAGAATGCCCAGCTTTTGATTCGAGCAGGATTTATTCATAAGGAAATGTCAGGAGTTTATTCTTTTTTGCCACTAGGTTTGAGAGTCTTGAATAAAATTATTGGTATTATCCGTGAAGAAATGAATAAAATCGGAGGCCAAGAACTTTCACTCACCGCTTTGCAAGATAAACAAGTTTGGGAAAAGACAGGAAGATGGGATGATACGGTCCTCGATGTGTGGTTTAAAACAAAGTTGAAGAATGACACTGAACTTGGACTCGGTACGACTCACGAAGAACAGCTAACGCATCTCATGAAAGACTATATTCGCTCATATAGAGATTTTCCAATTTACGCCTATCAATTTCAAACTAAATTCAGAAATGAAATCAGAGCAAAGTCTGGTATTATGCGATGTAGAGAATTTTTGATGAAAGATCTTTATTCTTTTTCTAAAGATGAAAAAGGGCATACTGATTTTTATGAAAAAGTGAAGCAAGCATATGTAAATATTTTTAATAGAGTTGGACTTGGGGAGAAAACTTACATCACATTTGCATCTGGAGGAAGCTTCTCACCTTTTTCACATGAATTTCAAACATTAACCGAAGCGGGAGAAGATTCTATTTTTATTGATGAAAAAAAAGGTATTGCTATCAATAGAGAAGTTTTAACTGACGATGTTTTAGAAGAGTTAAAAATAAATAGAGCTGATCTTGTAGAAAAAAAGGCAGTAGAGGTTGGAAACATTTTCTCACTCGGAACTCGATTTTCAGATGCATTAGAACTACACTATATTGATGAAAAAGGGGAAAAGAAACCTGTAATTATGGGAAGTTATGGTATTGGTCCAGGAAGAGTTATGGGAACTATTGCTGAAACTCTTTCAGATGAAAGAGGTCTAATATGGCCTACGTCAGTCGCTCCTTTTAGTATCCATCTTATTTCAATTGAAGATAAGGGTGGAAAAGTAAAAACTGAAGCTGATAAAATGTATGAAAGACTGACAAGTAAGGGAATGGAGGTTCTCTATGATGACCGAGATATACGAGCTGGTGAGAAATTTGCTGACAGTGATTTGATAGGGATTCCATTGCGAATCGTAATGAGTGAAAAGACTTTAGAAAAAGGCGAAGTCGAGACAAAAGATCGAGTGACGGGAAAGGTTGAAATGATAAAAAATGAAAGAATTTAAAGAAAAATTTTTCAGATATGTGTCCAATGATATAGGCATTGATTTAGGTACAGCAAACACTCTAGTCTATCTCAAAGGGCACGGAATCGTGGTTACTGAACCATCGGTCGTCGCTGTGAATCAAAAAACAGGGAGAGTGGTGGCGGTGGGAACTGTTGCAAAAGATATGCTTGGTAGAACCCCACCGCATATTATGGCAGTACGACCTCTTGTTGATGGAGTTATTTCTGATTTCGAGGTGACTGAAGAGATGATTTCTTATTTGATCAAAAAAGCAGAGACGTATTCTAAAAAAATTCTTGGTCCGAGAGTCGTTGTCGGTGTTCCTTCTGGAGTTACAAATGTTGAAATACGTGCTGTTCGAGATGCCACCAGAAATGCTGGTGCTCGTGAGGTTTATATCGTGGAAGAACCGATGGCAGGAGCTATCGGCATACGTTTACCTATCCATGAACCTGTCGGAAGTATGATTATTGATATTGGAGGTGGAACAACTGATATAGCTATCATTTCTTTGGGTGGAATAGTACGATCAAAAAATCTAAAGGTAGCTGGAGATAGGTTAAATAATGATATTATTTCATATATTAGAAATGAATTTAAAATTCTAATTGGTGAAAAGACTGCCGAATCTATAAAGATTTCGGTTGGAACAGTTATACCAAGAGAACCTCTCGAGACTACTATACGTGGCCGGGATCTTATCACAGGGTTGCCTCGAGAGGTGGTTATTACTGATTCAGATATCAGGGAAGCTATTTCTTCTTCAATTGATACGCTTATTGAATCTTCAAAAGAAGTTTTAGAGACAACCCCTCCGGAAATTCTAGCAGATGTTATGAGTCGAGGTGTACATCTTGTTGGTGGGGGAGCTTTGATAAAAGGACTGGATGAAATGTTGGCATCCGCTCTTAAGCTCCCCGTCTATATAGCTGAAGATCCGTTAACCGCTATAGCCAGAGGTACTGGAATTATTTTGGAAGATTTGGAAAAATATAAGGACGTATTAATACAAAACGAAGATGAGTTACGAGCACAAAAGTAATGTAAGCACAAAAGGATTTCCCAACGTAATAAAGATTCTCAGTAGTATAATACTGATACTTTTTTTGATGTATTTTTTTGTACCAGGATTTTTTCCTAGACTTTTTGCTTCTATTGCGTATCCATTTTGGAGTTTATCAAAAAAAAAGGCACCAGAATCTATTGAATTGCAAGACACAGTCATTTTAGAGCTCCAAAAAGAGAATACTTATTTGCAAACTGTTCTTATGAGAAATGCTTCATCGACAAAATATTTCTTAGCTCCTATCATAAAAAAGCCACCGTTTTCAGCCTATGATAGTTATATTGTCAATATTGGAAATACTGATGAAGTAAAAGTAGGAAGTAGGGTATATGCAATCGGTAATGTTCTCCTTGGAGAAGTAGTTGAGAAAAATGGGTCATTTGCTAAAGTAAAATTATACTCTTCTTATGGAGAAAAGTTTAATGTAAATATTGGTAAAAATAATATACAGACGATAGCTACAGGTCAGGGGGGCGGTTCATTCGAGTCAATTCTTCCAAAAGATGTTAAAATACAGGTAGGCGATACGGTGATGATTCCAAACCTTGAGCTTTCAGTTTTCGGTATAGTTAAAAGTGTTTATATTCAGCCTGAACGAGCATTTTCTACGATTCTTTTTTCACAACCTCTTAATATCTATGAACAAGAATGGGTTTTAATCGATACACATGAACTCAATTCGAAATAAAAAAATATTTATACGAGTAGCAACGGCGATTCTGATGTTTTGTTTTATTATGTGGGGGTATTGGTGGATGACATGGTGTATGGCTATTGCACTACTCTTTTGTTTTTCAGATTACTATGAAATTATTGCATGGGGAATTATATATGACGCCTTGTATGGAATGTCTTTGCTAGAATTTTGGAATATTCGATACATTTTCACTATTTCAGGTATCATATTATTTGTAATCGCATTCTTTTTGAAAAAGAAGTTGATTGTGTATTATGATAAGAATTAAAAAAAAAATACGAGGAAATACAGAAATCGCTCCAGATGAAATTTTCATGGATTCTCACAACTCGCCAAAGTTTGATAATCAACAATTTGAAGGTAGAATCGAAAAGCCGATATCTCAAATAACATTAAACGTTATTCTTGTTGTTTTTATTGGTATTATCATTATTTTTATTGGTAAGGTCTGGGGATTGCAAATAAGAAATGGTGATTTTTATAATCAAAAAAGTGAAAACAATCGTTTACGCCACACTCCAGTCTTCGCTGTGCGTGGAGTCATATATGATAGAAATGGAGTTGAACTTGCATGGAATGAACCAAGTAGTGATCCAGATTTTTTCTCAAGAAAATACACTGATACCCCAGGCTTAGCTCATGTTGTGGGTTATGTGCAGTATCCATCAAAAGACGCATCCGGCTTTTATTACCAAGAAGATTTTGAAGGTGTAGATGGGGTTGAAAAGTATTTTAATAATGATCTAAAGGGAAAAAATGGTCTCAAATTAGTTGAAGTAAATGCATTAGGTAAAGTTCAGTCTGATAATGTTATTCAACCACCTCAAGAAGGTAAAAGTCTTTATGTGTCTATAGACTCTAGAGTTCAGTCAGAGATGTATACGGCCATAAAAGATATTGCTGAAAGAGTGGGATTTGTCGGTGGGGCAGGTATTATGATTGATACCTCTACGGGAGAGGTTATCGCCATGACAAGCTATCCAGAATTTGATCCTGAAGTTATGTCATTGAAAGCTGATACGGCAAAAGTTCGATCGTATTTAACAAACAAGAGTAAACCATTTCTTGATAGAGCTATCAACGGACTCTATGCTCCAGGCTCTATTATAAAGCCATATATGGCTCTAGCTGCTTTAAATGAACACACTATTGATCCGATGAAACAGATTCTAAGTACAGGTTCTATATCGGTACAAAATCAGTATTTTCCAAATCTTCAGACTGTCTTTAAAGATTGGAAAGCACTAGGTTGGGTAGATATGCGACATGCTATCGCTATGTCTTCCGATGTTTATTTTTATGAAGTTGGAGGAGGTTATAAAGATCAGACAGGTTTAGGGATTGCAAGAATTAATAAATACATGAAGCTTTTTGGTTTCGGGGAAAAAGTAAATAATTCTTTTTTTACAGGAGCAGATGGAACTATTCCAACACCCGAATGGAAAAAAGACCACTTTAGTGGAGAAGCATGGAACCTTGGTGATACGTATCATACATCGATAGGGCAATATGGTTTTCAAGTTTCTGTAATGCAGATAGTTAGGGCAATGTCTTCAATTGTGAATGATGGTTTACTTCGAGATCCAAGTATTTTGCGAGGAACACAAGGTCCTCTATTGCGAGATGTTGGAATTTCGAAAGACAGTTTTAAAGTTATAAAAGAAGGTATGAGGCTAGGAGTTTTAAAAGGGACTGGAACATCTCTCAATGTACCTTATGTAGAAATGGCTACAAAGTCTGGTACCGCAGAGCTCGGAGTGGCTAAGGACAATGTAAATTCATGGATGACTGGGTTTTTTCCTTATTCACATCCTCGATATGCTTTTGCAATGATGATGGAAAGAGGATCTGTGCATAACTTGATTGGTGCTGGAGCAGCGATGCGGGAGACAGTCGATTGGATGAGTAAAAATACACCAGAATATTTTAAATAGTATCTTATGGCGCGTGTTTACTTTTTAGTTATTTTGCGGTATTATATGGTTCTTATAACTTTTAAATTGAAACAATGAGTGACGCAAAACAGTATTTAACAAGTGAGAAATTAGCAGAATTCAAAAAAGAACTTGTTTTCTTAAAGACAGAAAAGAGAAAGCAGGTTGCAGAAAATCTAGAGTACACAAAAAAACTCGGAGATCTTGCTGAAAATGCAGAGTACCACGATGCTCGACAAAACCAAGCAGAAGTTGAAGATCGAATCAGTCATCTAGAAAATGTGATCAAGACAGTTGTAATAGTTGATGG
>JAYTYJ010000007.1:0-16848 GCA_043742445.1 Candidatus Tayloriibacteriota bacterium
TGCCCAGGAGAGGACTCGAACCTCCACGCTCGTGAGAGCTTATCCACCTCAAGGATAAATGTCTACCAGTTTCAACACCTGGGCATTAAAAAAGACCCTTTCACTATACTTTATCCTGGGTCTTTTTTCAATTTATTTATTATTTACACTGTTGTGACTTCCTCCCTCTTCTCTTCTGCAACTGCTGCTGCATTATGCTTTGTATCTGTATTCTGATCTCTATCTATAGAAAGCATTCGTCTCATCTGGCGTCTTATTTCCTTTGCTGCCTTTTCTCGTACGAAATAAAGCTTTGCTCGTCGAACTTTTGATCGTCGAAGCACTTCGATCTTGTCTATCATTGGAGTATAGAGTGGAAAAATCTTTTCAACACCTACTGAATCAATAACTTTTCGAACTGTAAAAGTAGCTCCAGCTTCTGTGCCGTGCTTTCGAGCAAGAATAAGACCTTCAAAAGCTTGGAGTCGTGTCTTCCCTTTTTCTTGAATCTTTTGCCAAACTTTTACTGTATCTCCAGGCTTAATATCGAGATTCTTTCGGTCCTCGATTTTAACTGTTGAAATGATATTAGTATTTGATGCCATATAATTTTCGCTTTCTTAATCGTGTATTTAAGTAGAACAAATCTAACATAGACCCTCCTTTTTGGCAACTTCATTGATACCAAGATCATCTATAGCATCCTTAAAGTCAGCTGGGATAGGTGCTAGAACCTTTGTTTTCTTACCCATAGTGTTCGTAAATTCTAGAGAATATGCATGTAAAGCATTCCTTTTAAAACCAAGAGCATTTGGCTTCTCTTTCATCTTCTCTGGTGCGTAGAGCGTATCGTGAACTACTGGATGGTTGATAGCCTTAAAATGCACACGGATTTGATGGGTTCGACCAGTTTTAGGTTCTACTTCAAGGAACGAGTAGCCCACTCTATATGACAAAAGGACATACCAAGTTTCTGCATCTCGCATCTCCCCTCTAGCTCCTCGTGTTGCAGACCAACGTCGGAAATCATTCGGGCTTCTACCGATAGGGCGATTGATTATTCCAAACTTATCTTTTATTTCTCCGTAGACGAAAGTGAGATATTTTTTTACAACAGTTCTTTCCTGAAATTGCTCTTTGAGAGCCGCGTGACCTGCTTTTGTTTTAGCTATCAAAAGCGCTCCCGAAGTGTCTCTATCGAGACGATGGACGATACCAGGTCTTTCAATGATCCCGAAATCTTTTGTCTCTACAGGTTCACCAACATTTTTTGCTTTGGGATAATTTTCCAAAACCCAATCCGTTATAAAAGGACCTTTTGATTTTCCATCAGGATGTACGACGATTCCCGATGGCTTGTCAATGACCACGACATCTTTGTCTTCGTAAAGAATAGAAATTTTCATTGGTGCGCCCTAAGAGACTCGAACTCCTGACCTTTCCAGTGTAAATGGACTGCTCTACCAACTGAGCTAAGGGCGCATGTAACATATTTATACACTAATAGTTCTGTAAATTCAAGATAAAACAAAAAACACCTGCCTTTTAGACGAGATGTTCTTTGTTTTTAAAAACTTAAAGATATTACATCTTTGGAGTATCCACCATTGTCTCCTTTATGCAACACTTACATGTGCCCTTATGAGTAGCGACTAAGTAAACTGCTGATAGACCTACGAGAATATAGACAATTTTAGCGAGTGTCATTCCTAGATAGGATCCAAGATCCCATCCTGGTACGAGGCCGACAAGTAGCCAATTGAGACCACCAATAACGAGTAAAATAAACGCAACTGCATGTAATGCTTTCATATATTTATAAATTAACGTTAACTAATAATAATTAATACTACTGTAATTATACAACAAAATAAAACTTCGTAAACAGTGTTTTCCCCATTTTGTGCCCTTGGTTGGAATCGAACCAACATCGACGGCTTAGAAGTCCGCAGTTCTATCCATTGAACTACAAGGGCATTGTAAGCACATAAAGGAATATAACAGAAAACGATTAAATTATAAAGGAATTATAAAGAAGGGTCTCTAGGACCTCTATAGCCCATCTTGGCTTCACGACTCACATCTTCCCTGCTCTGAAATATATTTGTAATATTTTCTAATCCTTTTTGATCAAAAATACTTTCACCTGTTGTTTTAACAGCTTCCTGACTTTTGAAATTACCTGTTGAAATCTGCCAGAAAAGATAGTAACCGCCAATTATGAGACCCAGAGCAATAATAATATTCACAATCAAGATCAAGATCCAATCAACAAAAGCATTTCGACCTACTTCTTTAAAAGCTCCGAGAAAAGAAAGCTTTGGAACTTTTATAAATTTTTTGGTGAAGAGGGACATATTTTTATTTTATTATTAATGCTTCAATATTTAGTGATAAATTCCAGATGCGAGATTGCTTGTCTTTCCCGTCAGAAACATTCATTTTTATATTACCAATAGAACTACTTATAGGTAAATTTTCTATAAGAGTAAGGGCTGTCAAAATATTTGACCATCCGCCTTTTGCAGTAACTTGGGCTTTTACTTTTATATCATTATTATCGATAGAAGATAGTTCAAGATCAACGTGAGCTTCACTTCCAACCTTCTCAATCATTTCAATAAAATCAACAATTTTATCTTCTTTTATTAAAAAAGTTGTTATCTTTGCTCTTGAATCTTTTGAAGCTTCGTATGTTTTAACTAATCCCTGATCACTTTGTCTTTTATTGTCTTCATCTTCTAATTCCTTATTCGCATTCACATAATGTTCAGCTTGAAAAATAGCATGTCTATATAGTAAAACGTAACTACCGACAGAAACTGCCACACTAAAGAGAGCTAAGAATATCAGTACATAATGTCGATGATTTATTTTCATATATTATTTTGAAATAAAAGATATTACGGAAATTCTCAAGGAATACGATATATCTTTGCTCTTTGCTAAATCAGAAACAGGCAATTCGACCTTTGAAATGAGTGGATCCGCCTCAAGAGTATTTTTAAATTTAATTAATGACTCTCGAGTAGATGCCTTTCCTTGCAGTACGACTTGTGCCGTTGATGAAGCTTCAGGTCCCACTGAAGTAATTTCGAATGAATTAATCGTCAATCCTAAGACTTTATAATTTATTATATGTGTGATGATGCTTGAGAAAATAATAGAATCCTTGTGCTCTTTTAGTTTTAAAACTAGTTGATTACTTTGTTGTAATTCTTTAACGATAGCGCTATTACCCTTCTCCTCTCGACTCTTTTGTAAGGCAGCTAATTGCGCGAGAGCGTATTTTTCTTGGGAATAAGATGTAACATAAGCTGGAATGAGGGAGACAACTCCCACAAGGATTGCACATGACATAAAAAATAAGACAAAAATAAAGAGTCGAGCTTGATACTCTCTTTTTAAAATTCTAATTTCTCTCTCTGGTAATAACGTGTAGTGAATCATGGTAAAAATATTAAGGTAAAGCCAGTCCAGCAGCAGTTGCATAGTCTAATGAATCATCAAAAGGAATCTTCGGTACATAATGATTTAGAGAAAAAGCATTTTGCCATACATCAGCGACACTTAGTTGTATTGCAGAATCAGGAGAAAGTTGGGATATCTGACTGATAGCAACAGCATCATGGCCTGAAATAATAATAGATTTTATCTTTTGACTTTCACCATGCTGTGACCAATACACATATACTTTTTCAATCTCTCTTCGCAGAGCAAAGATCTCATCTGAAACTTCAGTAACTTTTTTACCTCGAATGAGCTCCCCACTCCAATCAATAGTCGAGGTGAAACAAATCACTCCACCAGAAACCACATAGAGTCCTGTTTTCTTATTCATGACATGGACTATCATTTGAATTTCATTTGAATCATGATATACCACTGCCCTCGCAATAGCTTTTGCTTGAATCTCAAAAGAAACAACTGTTAGTCCAGCTGTTTGTAAAGCTTTTAAATAGCTTTCTACTAAATCTTTTGGAGTAACTGAAACACTGGCATATGTTTTACCCTTACTCAGATTTGCAGGCAATTTGTCAAAAAAGAAAATGGCATCGGAGGCAGAAACCGGGACATTTTCTTCAAGTTTAAACTCTATATTTTGGCGAATATGATCTGTATCAACATCTGGAACTTCTGTTTTAAAAAGGTACATCCTTTCTTCAGGTAAAGAAGCTTTAACGATTGAAACTTTTATTTCTTTTGAGAGAGCGATAAGCTCAGTGACTAGCGCCTTCTCATCTTTTATATAGCCAGATTCGATAATTCCAGGTTTTAATAGCCTTGAACCGTAAGACTTCAAGATATATCCATTTCTACCTTCAGAATATTCGATGCAACGTATAGCGTCATCAGAAATATCAAGTCCTGCATAAGGAATATTTAAATATTTTGGCGGAGGGAATATTTTAAAGAAGGTCTTTGTAAACATATATAAATATACGAATATTTAGCCTTTATTATAGCACTATTTTTTTTTGTCGTATAAGCTCAAAAATTGCGGGGATAAAGGAGACAAAGATGATGAGGAGGATAATTGGGGTTAAATAATGTTCTGCGTTTGGAATTATGTTCCCAAGTAAATATCCAGCTCCAAGTATTCCCCATGTCCAAATGAAGCCTCCGATGAAATTAAACCTGAAGAAAGTTTTATAGTCCATATTCCCGATACCAGCTACTATAGGCACGAATGTTCGTACAATGGGTATAAAACGTGCGAGAAGAATGGTCTTCTTTCCATGTCGTTCATAAAAAATCTGAGCCCTTTCAATGTGTTTCTTCTTAAAGAAAAAGGAATCTTCTTTAGAAAAAATACGTGAGCCGGTCTTTTTTCCAAAATAGTAGCCAACATTATCTCCCGTCACCGCGGCGATACAGCAAAAAATGAGTAACCCCCATATTGATAGAATATTTTGCGAAGCTAAAAATCCTGCAGTAAAAAGAAGTGAATCCCCTGGAAGAAAAAAACCAAAGAATAAACCCGATTCAGCAAAAACAATTACGATAACACCCACAAGTCCGACTGCCTTTATAATAGTTAATGGATCAAGAAATGAAATGAGTGAAGACATTTTTATGTAATTTTTTTATTTTGCTTTAGTTCCTGGAGGAATCGTAGCGTTTGGCTCTAAGAGAGAAAAATTTCCATCAGCTGTAGAAACAGCAAAAAGCATTCCATTGCTTTCGAAGCCCTTTATCATTCGTGGCTCGAGATTTGTGACGAACATACACGTCTTACCAACAAGGATTGTTGGATCTGGAAAATATATTGAAATACCTGAGACGATCTGACGCGGAGTAGCTTCTGCAAAATCAACGCTTAGTTTTAAAAGTTTATCAGTCTCAGGAATCTTCTCTGCAGAAAGGATCTTCCCCGCTTTGACTTCTATCTTTAAAAAATCATCAAATGATATCTTTGGATTCATTAAAATTTCTGGATTTATAACTTTTTTCTTATTTTTTAATGTATCTAAAAAACTTTGAAGAATTAAGGCGGCCGCAGAAGCATCTAGCATATCATTTTTCCCTTGAAACTTCTCTGCATGTGCCGATGTCATAAATTCTGGTTCGAGGTGAACGATGAAGCCTTTCGCTTCGAGTTCTTTTTTAAATGAAAGACTTTCAGCTAAAATAGCATTTGGTTCTCCTTTATAATTCTTTGACTCACCTATAACAATTTCCGTGACTTTTCTTTCTTGAGCAATCTTTACCACTTCTTCTATAAGATTTTTTAGACTTTCTAAGACAAGTAAAGGTAGGGCAAATTGAGCATTTTCATCAGAAAGTGCTATACCGACTCTTTTTGAACCATAGTCTATACCAAGGTATCTCATGAGGATATATTAGAATATATTCTTAAAATTGTCTTGTGGTATACTGGATGAATGAGTGAGAAGTATAAAAGAAAACCTAATACTACTTGTAGGATCTGTGACAGGGCAATTTACAGAAGACCTCTTCAAATTCAAAAAAGTAACGGGGGTGTCTTTTGTAGTATGGCTTGCTATGGTAGATCCTGCAGAAAAGAAATCCCCTGTGCAGTTTGTGGTATACCCATACTAGCTGGATTAAATAAGAAAACATGCAGTAGGGCCTGTGCTAACAAACACAGAGCAGGCATACAATACAAAATTAATAGACCCAAAGATAAAGTTAAAGCTCAGAAGGCACTAAAAATGAGACTGCTGGTGATACATGGTAAGAAATGTCAGAGATGCAGTTATTCTAAATTTGAAATACTACAAGTCCATCACAAAGACAGAAATCGAAAGAATAACTTACTTAATAACCTTGAATTGATTTGCCCAAATTGTCATTATGAAGAACATTACCTACTGAGAACACAACAGAAATCAGAAAGTAAGACTTGATAATTATATTGAAATATGGGAACATTTAAAATAATCAAGTTTTACTAGGTAAATTTTACTAAAAACTTGACAAAAGTAGGGATGGATGCCGGAGTGGTCTAACGGAACAGTCTTGAAAACTGTCGCCCTCGCAAGGGGGCCGTGAGTTCGAATCTCACTCCATCCGCAAATGATACAATAACCCCATGAACAACGTTCTTACTGATAGGAAACCAATATCCCTCTTTGAGGAAATAGAAAAACTGGGTTTCCCTTCTGAAGAATACATGGTGGCAGGAAGTGGAGTGATGGGAGCAAAAGGAATTAGAGATGTATATGATCTCGATCTCATCGTCACACATGGACTTTTTAACAAATGTAAAGAGGCTGGCTGGGAACTCCGACCTTGGACATGGAAGGGTGACCCTACTCAAGGCTGGCTCAAAAAAGGCGACGTGGAGTTGATGAAAGAAATCAGATACGAAGGAGAAAATGTATCTATTGATTTTCTAAAAAAGGGAGCAGAAAGAATTAAAGGAATCTGGTTTCTGAGTCTTTCTCAGCTAATCTCCATCAAGAAAAGGAGTGTAGGAGAAAAACATAAACATGATTTGGAGCTTATTGATGCTTATTTAGAGTCATAAATAGCGGATGTTTAATTGTCAGAATAAAAAAGCCCCAGACGGTTGTCTGGGGCGCTGAAAACGTTAAGTTTTCAAAGCGTTACAGCTTACCGAAGAGCTTACGATCTCCCTTCATGTAAACAGTGTAGGTCGAATTGGTGGCGACAGGCAGTTGTTCGGGGGATACTCCATCGAGATGTATCCCGTCCAATACATATACCATCTCGTTCTTGTCGTAAATGAGGATGTGATGTTCAGTCACGATGATAGCTTGCGGGTGGAAAACCATACCCACCAGACTCTGAAATCTGTCTGAAATTGGTGCTCCGCGAGACTCGACCTTCCCCTGTTGTCTGGCTGGATCGACAAGTTGGAATTGGATGGCGATTAGCATCAAGGTTGCGCTAAAAGTTGTTCCAAAAAGGTATACCACTATCGCTTCCTGCTTTGTCCGATTTTCCCTCAGCCAAGAATACAAAACAGAGAGTGACTGATTAAAGAGCGTAAAAAAGAAACATGATAGCAAAAAAGGCCCTGTAAGAATTGACACATGACTCCTAAATCTGGGTGTATTGCTTGGGACACCCTACTTGAACCCAACTGTTTATAGTTTAACAGACTTGTATACACATGTCAATACATCGTATTATACAGAGTGGATTGAAGTTCTAATTGCAATATTGCCTGTATGTAATAAATATAGTTATTACATTTCATAGGTGGTATAATTATTTACATATTTTAGAAAAAAATGGAATTTATTTCTCCTCTCACATCAGAGAATATTAAAACCCCTAAACAAGAGCTGGCTTTTCTACGAGAACAATTTAAAAATAAAGAAAAGGCACCCACGGATCGAGCTGCAAGTTCAGCTATAGACATATACAAACAGACTCCGACAGAAAAAGTTCTCCACGCAGACTTTGTTCTATCTCAAGAAAAAACCGAAGCTATAGTCCTCGATCTTACACCTGAAGCACATGATGAAAAGATAGCCGAAATTCTGGGTATTATGCAGGAACACGGAATAAAAAATGCTTTGAATGTAGTTCAAAAGATGAACGATCCTCATGTCCAAGATGATTTTGAGCGTTTCCTTGTCCAATATCTCAAAGCAGGATTCCCTGTCAAAGGCATGAACGAAAAGACTCCAGAGTTCAAAGCGCTTCACATGACTCTCTTTGAAATCACCTTACCAGAAAAAAATCCTGATGAGCAAGCGCGAGCCTTGAAAGAAGTGGTTTCTTCGATGGAGCAATTTTACTCAGGTATGATGTCGGTGGATGATAGCGATGGCGCTGGGTATTTTACTATAGAACTTGCTGTAGCAAATCATAGTGATGAATTTACATTTTATGTGGCTGTTGATAAAAATTTAAAGAATCTATTTGAAAAGAATATTTTAGCTATCTTCCATAATGCAAAAGTAATTGAAAAGAAAGATGATTACAATATCTTCAATGAACAAGGTGCGACCGTAGCTTCATACGCTCACTATAAGAAGAATTCTATCTGGCCTATCAAGACATATGATCAATTTGATTTTGACCCTCTCAATTCCCTTCTCAATAGCTTTTCAAAAATAAAAACCCACGGAGAAGGCGCTGCTATTCAAATCATTATAAAACCAGATGGAGACAAGCATACCAAAAGATACAAAAAGACTCTTGACGAGATCATGAAAGGAGAAAAAATCTCTGAAGCTATCGCAAAGAATGATGAGGGCTTTTTCAAACACGTCGATGGATTCATGAAAGGTATTGGGAATATGATGCAATCAAAAGAAGAAAAAGAAAAAGCTGATGCGAAGAAAAAAGAGAACGCACAAAATGTTGATCAGATAAGTGTGGAGCAGATCAAATTAAAGATGATTTCTCCAACTATTTCCACCAACATTCGTATCATCGCTTCTGCTGAAAACGAAATGACCGCAAATCAAATCCTCAATGACATTGAATCTTCTTTTAATCAATTTGAAAATCCTAACGGAAATGAAATTATCTTCGATCGAGCATTCAAAGGAGGCTTGAAGGATCTTTTGTATGAATTTTCATTTAGACTAATGAATGAAAAACATCGCTTACTTACAAATATCAGAGAACTGACTTCTCTTATGCACTTCCCCGCAACCGTTATACAATCTTCTCCACATCTCAAAGTAGCAAAAGCTGGAAGCGCTCCTGCACCGCTTGAGCTAGCAAAAGAAGGAGTTTTACTAGGAATAAATCGAGACCGCGGTGTTGATACAAAAGTCTTTATGACTCCCGAAGATCGTCTACGTCATTTCTATGTTATTGGACAAACAGGAACTGGAAAGACTACCCTTTTGAAAAATATGATCGCTCAAGATGTCCTAAACGGTGAAGGCGTCTGTATGATCGATCCTCATGGATCAGATGTGCAAGATATTCTCGCTTTGATTCCGAAGCATCGATACGAAGATGTCATCTATTTTGATCCATCACATACTGAACGACCAATGGCTCTCAACATGCTCGAATACGACCGACGTTTCCCCGAACAAAAGACATTCGTCGTAAATGAAATGTTATCTATTTTCAACAAACTTTTTGACATGAAGACTGCTGGAGGTCCGATGTTCGAACAATATTTCCGAAATGCTGTACTTTTGGTTATGGAAGATCCAGAGAGCGGAAATACCCTTCTTGATGTGTCGAGAGTTCTAACAAATAAAACGTATCGAGAATTAAAAATCTCAAGATGTAAAAACCCCATCGTTATACAGTTTTGGAAAGAAGTTGCAGAAAAAGCTGGGGGTGAAGCTTCTTTAGCAAATATCGTGCCTTATATCACAAGTAAGTTTGATGTCTTCCTCTCAAATGACATCATGCGACCGATAATTGCTCAAGAAAATTCAAGTATTAACTTCAGAGAGATCATGGATAATAAAAAAATTCTATTGGTAAATCTTTCGAAGGGCCGTCTCGGTGATATCAATGCTAATCTTATTGGACTCATTCTCGTCGGAAAGATTTTGATGGCTGCCCTTTCCAGAGTAGATTCTCTAGGTCAGAATCTTCCACCTTTTTATCTCTACATCGATGAATTCCAAAACGTTACCACCAATTCCATTTCAACTATTCTCTCTGAAGCACGAAAATATAAACTCTCTCTTGCCGTTGCACACCAGTTTATTGCTCAACTCGAAGAAGGTATCAGAGATTCTGTCTTTGGAAACGTTGGATCTATCGCTTCTTTCAGAGTCGGAGCGGAAGATGCAGAATATTTGGAAAAGCAATTTTCACCTGTATTTAGTGCAAAAGACATCATGTCTATAGACAATCGTAATGCATATATAAAGATGTTAGCCAACGGTCGTCCTGTAAAGCCATTTAATATAGAGACTCTCGCTCCTCCAAAAGGAGACCCGTCGGTCGTAGATCTAATCAAAGAACTTTCTCATCTAAAATACGGAAGAGATCGAAACTCCGTTGAAGAAGAGATCATGGCTAAGTACAAAAAATAAAAGTATAATTATAATATGAAACCTTTCATCTCATGGGACGCACTCGAACATATTCATATAGAAAAAAATAATGATTGGTATTGGTCAGTAGGCATCATTACTATTACTGCAGCCGCATTAGCTTTTATTTTAAATAATTTTTTCTTTGGAATATTTATCATAGTAGGCTCATGTGCTCTCGTCGTGCATGCTTCAAAGAGGCCGAGAATGATGCACTGTGAAATAAATGATAGAGGGGTTGTTATTAATGACATCCTCTACCCTTTTCTTTCACTCGAATCATTTTGGATTGATGCACACCAGAGACCTGCAAAAATTATAATAAAATCACATAAAATGCTTATGCCTTTTATTACTATATATATCGATGAGGTAGATCCAGAAGAAGTACGTGAAATTCTTTTAAATTATATTGCTGAGACAGAACATATAGAACCCCTTTCACAAAAACTTCTTGAAGTGCTAGGATTCTAGGATTGCCCCCGTCGTTCAATGGATAGGACACAACTTTGCGGAAGTTGTAATGTAGGTTCGATTCCTACCGAGGGCACCAAAAATAACTGTTGCAAGTTTTATAATTCACGATACTATATACATATGAAACCATTAGAGAGACCTCCGGAACTATCACCATACGAAACTGACCTTAAAAATATAGAGGACGCTTTTAAATTTGTAGAACAAGGTATTGATGGCTTTGAAAAGATTAGAATTGAAAACAACAAACTATATGAAATACTAGATGGGATAGCCTTTGCTGGTTTAGTTTATGAGGAAAAAGATATACTTGAAACCATCAGGGAACTTATGATACCGAAACAATTACCATTGGTTGGACTTGATATAAAAGATATAGAAATGGAACTCAAAAGAAAAGAAGCTGCTGGGTTAATTAAAATAGGAAAAGAAGTAGATAGTTCACATGAAGGTTGGCAATAAATAAACAATAAAAAATTATTCTCCTCAAACATCATTACCCTAGTTTCTTTGCTGCTGCCATTACTCTAGATTTGTATCGTGAAGCTGTGTTTTTCTTTATGAAATTTTTCTTTGCTGCTTTATCTAATGCTTGATAAATAGCTGGTATAAGTGCTTTTGCTTCTTTTATATTCTTTTCGAGAACGAGCTTTCGAAACTTCTTCAGAGGAAGGTCAATAGCGGCCTTTGTTCGAAGGTTGAACACTCTTTTTTTCTCTCCCGCTCGGAGTGCTTTTTTTGCTGATGAAGTAATTGCCATATATGTTTGTACAACAAAACTAACATATACCTTTAAAAAATACAAGGATTAAGCTACTATAGTGACATGATATCCCGACTTACTGGAACATTGGCGCATATTGATGCTAAATACATTGTCTTGGATGTACAAGGTGTTGGTTACAAGGTATTCACAACTGTCGACAGTATGTCCAAATTGGGCAAAGAAAAGACCCCCATTACCCTTTGGACATACCTAGCGGTACGAGAGACCGCGCTTGATCTCTATGGATTCACTTCCCTTTCTGAACTAGATTTCTTTGAACTACTCATCACTATTTCAGGGATAGGTCCGAAAACTGCCTTAGGAATTTTAAATGCTGCTTCCGTGCAAGCTCTTGAAACAGCTATTCAAACTGGTGATACTTCGCATATAACTAAGATTTCAGGGATAGGGAAAAAGGTGGCAGACAAGATAGTGATGGAACTTAAGGATAAGATAGATAAAGTAAGTCATAGTGAAGAGTCGAAGAGTGCCATGAAAACAGATACGGACGCCCTCGAGGCTCTTAAAGCTCTTGGATACAGTCAAAACGAAGCGCGTGATGCACTCAAAGAAGTTCCAAAGAGTGTCATGAAGACAAATGAAAAAGTGCGAGAGGCCTTAAAGATTTTAGGTACATAAAAAAATAATAACTATAAAATAAAAATATGCTTGATCAAACATTAAAAACAATTCAAAAATTTATTCCCCGGTCCATTTTCAATTTTTTTCGACCTCCATATCACTATTCTCTTTCTATTGTTTCAGCAATTATTTACAATTTTCCATCAAAAAAAATAAAAGTAATCGGTGTTACCGGAACAAAGGGAAAAAGCACTGTTACAGAAATTATCAATGCTGGACTTGAAGAAGCTGGTTTTAAAACTGCTATATCAAACACTATTCGCTATAAAGTTGGAGATGAAAGTCATCCAAATAAGTTTAAAATGTCTATGCCTGGTCGTTTTTTTATACAAAGTTTTCTAAAAAAAGCCTCTGATCAAAAGTGTGATTACGTTGTCATGGAGATGACATCTCAAGGAGTTTTAAATTATCGACATACATGTATTGAGCTTGATGCATTAGTTTTTACAAATCTCTCTCCAGAACATATAGAAGCACACGGTTCATATGAGAATTATCGTGATTCGAAACTAGAACTTGCACGAAGTCTTTCAAAATCTATAAAAAAACCTCGTATTCTTATAGCAAATGCTGATGATAAAGAAACTGAGAAATTTTTAGCTTTTGATGCTGATATCAAAAAAACATTTACAATCAATAATTCACTCCAAACTCCCCTCCTCGGTGATTTCAACAAATACAATATCTCTGCCGCCTTCGAACTCTGTAAAGCATTAGGTGTAGACGAAAGAATAATAAGAAAAGCAATTTTAAATTTTAAAGATGTGCCAGGCCGTGTAGAATTTATCGAAGAGGGTCAACCTTTTAAGGTTGTCGTGGACTACGCGCATACAGCTGATTCTATGGAAAAGTTTTATCAAGTTTTTAAAACAAAAAATACTGGAAAAAATATATGTGTTTTTGGCGCTACGGGAGGAGGACGTGATACATGGAAAAGAAAAGAAATGGGAGCCGTCGCCGACAAATATTGCCAAGAAATACTACTCACCGATGACGATGCGTACGATGAAGATCCAGCCGAGATTGCTGAACAAATAGCAGAAGGAATTATAAAATCAAAACCCCAGATTATTGTGGATCGTCGTGAGGCGATCGCTACCGCCCTAAAGATGGCCCTGCCGAGTGACAATGTCCTTATTACAGGGAAAGGTACTGATGCATTTCTCATGGGTCGAGGTGGTAAAAAAACTCCATGGAGCGATGCACAAATTGTTCGAGAAGAATTAGCGAAGCTGAGCTGAATAGTTACTATTTAAAACTTTTTTAGTTTGTTCACCTACAATATCCTTTTCATTTTTTATTTCATATTTGTCTTGGAAATTACTAAGAGCAATCAGTGTACAAGGTCCAAATTTACCTGTTCTAGGACAATCATTTTTACTTTTATCCGTAGGTGGGTATAGACCTTCGAGAGTAAGAGCAGATTGTAAAGCAAGCACCCCAGATTTGTCAGTACTTTTTTTATCGATCGTCTGATTCCACAAATACGGTAACATTAATGTGTCATAGACAACTGAGGCGTCCTTCTTGGCTCCAAAGAAATCTTGAATACCTAAATATGTTTGAAAAGCTAAATCTTTTAATGTTGAATCCCTAACTGAAGCGTCAGTGAATTGTGGTTCATAAATATACCCATATTCAATAAGCATACTTGGAGCGTCTAGCGTATTATTTGTTCCAATTGCGATTAAATCCTGCTCTTCTACTACCCCAGCATTCTCTTTTGGCAGATTACTCACAGCATTATATTTTGAAAGTCTTTTTAAAATCGAATGAGCGACAGCTTGAGTTGTAGCACTATTTGAATACTGTTTTTCAGGAACATAAATAGCAAAACCTGTGTATTCTCCTGGTAAACTTGTATCATTTCTTGAATAATCATTGAAATGAATATGAATCGCGATATCAATATGGTTTTCATTATTCCATTTATTTATTCCAAAAAGTCTGAGCGCGGCATTATGTGGCGCACTGTTATGAATAATTCCATTTGTCATTTTTTTAACACTTCCATCATTTACCAAACGAATCATTTCATCTTTATTTTCCTTCACAAATTTAGAAATATCATCCCAATGATTTTTAAAATAGGCTTCTAGATCTGGATTCCATGAATTTTTATCTCGAGCAACGACAACTTCATAATGAGAATTGTTTTGAAAAAAGCTTTGTAGATCTTTTGCTAGATCAACCGTCATTTCCCTTTCTTTAAGGCCACCATACTCTGTCCCCCCGAAACCTGGCTCGTGTCCAGGCACGATCATGATACGGACTTTTGTTTGAGCGGTATTCTGGGAAACAGCATCATACTTCGTATGAAGTTGTGCAACAGTAATTCCTTGTTGAAAAAAGACTGCTGTGTAATTAGTTCCAATATAAGTAAAAATATTATCTATAAATCTTGTACTTGCTGGGTACACCGTAATAAGCCAAGGAGTTCCGACGACTACCAATGCTAAAAAGGCGATGATGCCATGTTTATAGTATTTCATTTTTAAAAAGTGTAATATAAGAATTGTATGCCAGAATTGCCAGAAGTACAAACTACCGTTTCAGGTCTACATAGAGCCATTTCAGGGCTTATAATAACTGATGTTTGGACAGACTATAATAGTTCGTATTTTCGTGGTGGAGATACCATCAAAGATCCGACCTATTTCACTTATTTTAAAAAAGCTGTAAAAAAAGCAAAAGTTCTGAATGTCATACGGAGAGGCAAGAATATCCTTATTCATCTTTCAAACAAAACGACGATTCTTATTCATATGAAAATGACAGGGCATCTCATGTATGGAAATTATAATAGAAAAGATCCTTTCAACAGATTCATCCATTTTATCGTAACATTTTCAAATGGAAAAACTATGGAACTTTCAGATATGAGAAAGTTCGCAAAAATAACGTTAGTAGAGACCGCTACAATGCATGAAAGTATTCATCTTGTTGGAATCGGCCCTGAACCTTTAGAAAAAGAATTTACATTCAAAATTTTTAAGTACCAAATCAATAAAAAGTCTCACTGGAAGATCAAAATGGTATTACTCGATCAAACTCTTATTGCGGGAATTGGAAATATTTATAGTGATGAAAGTCTGTGGCGAGCGAGTATTCATCCAGAAAGTATCGTCAGAAAGATTCCTGACATGAAATTAAAAGAGCTCTACATAGCTATTCGAAAAACCTTGACTCTCGGTATAGATTTTGGAGGAGATTCAATGTCAGACTATAGGAATATACATGGTGAGCGGGGAAAATTTCAAGAACAACATCAAGTTTATCAGAGGAAAAACAAACCCTGTATGAAAAAAGACTGCAAGGGTAGTATTAAAAGAATCGTGGTAGGCGGGCGAGGAACGCATTTTTGTAATATGCATCAAATCAAATACTAAATCAGAGAATATAAAATGATTCCTGAAGCGACCGAAACGTTTAATGATTCTTTTTGACCAAGCATAGGAATTTCAACAATCTCATCACACATATCCAAAATATCTTTTTCTATTCCCTCCACCTCCCTTCCCACGATAATAAGAATATTTTTTGAGGGCTTTAACTTTCTAAAATCGATTGACCTTGAATCTTGTTCAACACCAACAACCTGGAATTTTTCTTTTTTTAATTTTTTAATCAAATCTTTTACACTAGAAATCTGTTCCCAAGCTACTGTTTTCTCAGCGCCTAGTGATGCTTTTGAGATATCAGCCCTGTTTCGACCAAATCGATCGATAGGTGCCGGTGTAAAGCCCGAGATATAGATCTTTTTTACACCAGTTGCATCTGCAGTACGGAAAATAGCTCCCACATTATGAGTACTTCGTATATCATGGAGGAGAATATGAATCTGTGATACCATATCATTACTTTATAGTAATTTAACCAAATATCAATATGTTTTCAATTTTTCCATCACTGTTAACCTTTCAATCATTCGCACCTCTTCTTTTAAGATTAACCCTTGGTGCAGTTTTTATTTTATGGGCTTTTGCTTTTTTCAAGAAGAGAGAGACTGGCAAAAGACTAGCTTTGGCCGCACTTGAAGGTGTATTGGGTATTTCACTTGTTGTCGGATTTCTTACACAACTTGCAGCACTAATATCTGCAATTATTTTAGGTTTCGGTCTTTTCAAAAAGATCCAAAGTAAAAAATTTCTTACTGACGGAGTAAACTATTTGTTGATTCTTTTTGTCATTTCTATCTGCCTTATTTTCACAGGTGCTGGATTTATGGCTTTAGACCTTCCACTTTAGGTAAAATGTGCTATAGTTTTTGTCATACGTTTTTTAGCGTAAACATGCGCCCATAGCTCAGTTGGTAGAGCAACTCCCTTTTAAGGAGTGGGTCGTTGGTTCGATTCCAACTGGGCGCACAGATCAAAATAAAACCCACTGCAGTAATTAGCATTGTCATGGTATAACAATTACTAAAGATGAATATAATTTATCCTCAAGGTAATAAAGAAAAAATATTTGCAACTTTTCTCATAATTATTCTTTGTTCTACTGTATTCTTTTTTTCAAAATACT
>JAYTYJ010000008.1:0-32263 GCA_043742445.1 Candidatus Tayloriibacteriota bacterium
AGTATTTTGAAAAAAAGAATACAGTAGAACAAAGAATAATTATGAGAAAAGTTGCAAATATTTTTTCTTTATTACCTTGAGGATAAATTATATTCATCTATTTTATTTTTGACATTTTTAATGTTCGACTTTACTCAATATTATACCACTAAATTATACTACTAAAAAAATTAATTCAAATATGTCGTATTTGACAAATATATTAGAATATGGTTATACTTATAGCATAAAGTTCTTTGAAGTTCCGAGCATGGGTTGAGTGCAAAATAAAGGAAATGATTGACTTGCTAGCACTGCGCTAAGCGGATTATCTCCTTTACATGCACTACACACTAAGTTATGATCGTAAGTTTGATGCTCTGGACTCTGTTGGCTTTCCACGTAGTCTTCTATCTTATGGTGACCGCGGTCACTATCAGCAACAAGGACGTCGGCCTCACCGCCATGTTCTTCTCGGGGTTCGCTTTCGTCGGGGGACTGCATTTCGGGAGGTGGACTGCAAAGAAGGACCACCAAGACAACATAGCAGAAATTCTCGAGCGCTACAAGGTTCGGGGTCCATAGAAGTTCGGCTCACAGCCAACTTTCCCACACACTACTTGAGTAGTGTGTGGTTTTCTTTTTGCTTGGCATAAACTAGAATTGGTCGAGAAACAGCGACTTTTCTATTTCATATTCACTAAAAAATTGGAATATGGACAGAAAGAAGGTTATCGAACCAAGAAAATACCAAGTTCCGTAAGGCTTTTTGAGGAATTTGCAGGTGCAAATCCCTACGATGTGGAGATGCTGGGAATCGGTCACAGATAATTTCCTCGCCGCCGCTCGGAAATTTCCGCGACCCCGACTCGCGGTTCGCGCTACTGCGCTCACATCGCTCCGTCTTTCTCATCCCACCATCTCTCCAAAATCAGGTAATAAAAAACACCAGCATACGCTGGCATTTTTTATTACTGTGGAGATGCTGGGAATCGAACCCAGGTGCAGATGAGATCTCATAGTGCTTCTACATTGTATAGAAGACTTTATCGGAGTCGCCTCCTTTTAACGTAGACACTTTAAAGTAAACAAAATATGTATACGCGATTCCCGAAGTTTCAAACTACAAGCAGGGAAACGAATGTAGTTCTAGTCGAAAGTTATATCACTCAAGTATTCATTCCGACGATGAATACCGAGCGCCGTTTAGGGAACAGTATTAAACTGTTGCGTAAGCGAAAGTGACATCATGTGCCCCAAAATATGGAGACACAGCGGATGCTACCTTTGTTAATGCTGATTTAGCAGGTAACATGTTCTGTCAGTTTTAAGAGATAACAGCACTCTACAATGCACACTATAAGAACCTCAACTGTCGAGGCCTTTCATCCCCAAATTATAAGTTATCAACGATCTTTAAATTCTCTTCGAATATCACGATTCACTTCTCGCGTCTTGATGTCCTCTCGTTTATCAAATTTCTTTTTCCCTCGGACAATAGCGATTTGAATCTTAATTTTCTTACCTTTACTATACATTGAAATAGGCACTATTGTCAAACCGCTTTTTTCTTCAAAAGAAGATAGTTTAGATATTTCTTCTTTATTTAAAAGAATTCTACGATTTCTTTTTGGTTCAAAGTCGGCAGGGGTATTTTTAATTTGATAGGGTGGAATATTTGAAGCGATAATAAAAGCTTCGCCACCACGAATTGTGATATGCGATCCAAGAAGCGAACCTTGTCCATTTTTAATACTTTTTACTTCATGACCTAGAAGCTCAATTCCTGCTTCAAAGGTCTCGAGAATTTCATAATTAACTTTAGTTTTTTTATTGCGTATAAACTCAGTCACAAAAGAATCATAGCATTTTTTGTTATTTTAAGTATAATCAAGACATGGCTAAAAATGATAAAAAAGTAAATAAAAAACCAAGTCGTTTCGGTCTTTTAAACTCCATTTCGATAGTACTTGTGGCACTTTTACTTGTTTCAAGCATTTTTTCTTTTATTTCTGATCAAAACGCGAATGTTCAGAATATTGCTCTTTCTGATCTTGTTCACGATGTTGGAATGGCTAAGGTATTAGAGATCAAAGTCCAAGGTGATGATCTTATAGCGACATATTCTGATAAGACAATTAAAAAAACTCAAAAAGAAGCTGATTCTTCTATTACGGAAACGTTCATTCGCTACGGTCTAACTCCTGAAAAATTGAACGCTGTAAAAATAAAAGTTGAAGGACCTAGCGGTTTTATTTTTTGGCTTGTTCAGTTGGCGCCATTCATTGTACCCATTATTTTCCTTGGCCTGCTTATATGGTTTTTAACAAGACAAGTGCGTGGAGCTGGCATGCAAGCTTTTTCTTTCGGCCAGTCAAAAGCGCGGATTACATTGCCTGATGATAAGAAGCAAAAGGTTACTTTTAAAGATGTCGCTGGAGCTAAAGAAGCCAAGCAAGAACTTTTAGAAATTGTAGATTTCTTGAGAAATCCAAAGAAGTTTTTAGAAATTGGAGCTGTTATTCCTAAGGGAATTTTACTTATGGGCGCTCCAGGAACTGGAAAGACTTTACTTGCCAGAGCTGTTGCAGGTGAGGCGGGTGTAGCTTTTTTCGCAATCTCAGGATCGGAATTCGTAGAGATGTTTGTTGGAGTTGGAGCATCTCGAGTTCGCGATCTTTTTAAAATGGCAAAAGAAAATTCACCGGCTATTATTTTTGTTGATGAAATCGATGCTGTCGGTCGTGTGAGAGGAACTGGAGTTGGCGGAGGAAATGATGAACGTGAACAGACTCTTAACCAGATTCTGGTGGAAATGGATGGATTCGAGCCAAATGAAAAAGTAATCGTTATGGCGGCAACAAATCGGCCTGATGTTTTAGATCCTGCTCTATTAAGGCCGGGACGTTTTGATCGAAGAGTTACGATTGATTTGCCAGACCGAAATGATAGAGAAGATATTTTGAAGATTCATTCAGCAAAGAAGCCTTTTGCAGAGGATGTAGTTTTAAGGGTGATTGCTGAAAGAACTCCAGGTTTTTCTGGAGCCGATCTGTATTCTTTGATGAATGAAGGAGCTATTCTTGCTGCACGTGAAAATAGAACAAAAGTCTCTCAGTATGACCTCATTCGTGCAATCGAGAAGGTGATGCTCGGACCCGAACGGAAAAGTCATTTGCTTTCAAAGAAAGAAAAAGAAATTACGGCGTATCATGAAGCAGGGCATGCACTTGTAGCCTCAGTTTTACCTTTTGCAGATCCTGTTCACAAGATATCGATAATTTCTCGAGGGAGAGCTGCTGGGTATACTCTGCACTTGCCATTAGAGGACCGAAAGATGCAAAGTAAAAAAGAATTTTTAGATGATATAGCTGTGTCGCTTGGAGGATATGTTGTAGAAAAAATAATGTTCGATGACGTTACAACTGGTCCATCGAATGATCTTCAGGTTTCTACAGCTCTAGCAAGAGATATGGTAACAAAATACGGTATGTCAGAGAAAATAGGAGTATTAGCTTTAGAAAGTGCTGGTGGGAGAGCTATGTTTGGAAAGGGGGTAGAAGAAAATAGTATGTCAGAAAAAATTAGTGCGGATGTTGATGGAGAGGTTGCAAGAATAATGGATGAAGGATATAAGAAGGCTGAATTTATTGTTAAAACACATAAATCGGCGCTTGACGCTATAGCAAAAAGGTTAATTGAGGTAGAAAACATCGAAAGAGAAGAATATGAAGCAATCATTGTTGCACACGGTATTCAGCCAAAGAAAAAATTAGATATTGAACATCAAATATGATATAAATTATGAGTGAATTGATTTCATTCATGCGCCTGTAGCTCAGTTGGTTAGAGCATCGAGCTTATACCTCGAGGGTCCCACGTTCGAATCGTGGCAGGCGCACAAATTTTAATTTGGAAGGAATTATTAACCCAGAGAGGTAGAACATAAAGCGGCACCTATTCCCAATGTGTAATAGCAGATTTCCTTTGTTCCAATTCTATTTTAATTTCAGAATATTTTTTTAGGTTTATATCAGTATCGATGATATTTTTTGCTTCTGTTCTAGCTGCTTCAACCATCTTTAAGTTTTGTAAGGCTTCCATTGCAATATCAGAGACGCCCCATTGTTTGGCTCCGGAAAGTTCTCCAGCCCCGCGGAATTTTAGATCGTACTCAGCAAGTTCGAAACCATTTTTTGCAGTCTGGAGAGCTTTGAGACGGGTGATTGTTTTTTCTGATTTAGTTTCGGCAAAGACATAACAATATGCTTGATTATTTGATCTTATAACACGACCACGAAGCTGGTGGAGCTGTGCAAGACCAAATCTTTCAGCACCTTCAATTATGATACTGGTAGCGTTTGGAACATTTACCCCCACTTCAACAACAGATGTAGCACATAGAATATGGATTTTACCTGATTTAAAATCAAGCATTACTCTATCTTTTTCTGATGGTTTCATTTTGCTGTGTAAAATACCTATCTCATATTCTGGGAAAACTTTTTCTTTTAGACGTTTTGATTCTTCTTTTACTGATTTTGCGAGAACAGCCATTTCTTTTTCTGGATCAGGTTCATTTATGCGGGGGCAAATGACATATGCTTGGCGGCCAGCTCTTAACTCTTCATGAATTTTTTCGTATACATTTTTTCGTTTATCGGGTGTCACGATTTCTGTAATTATTGACTTTCGTCCGTGAGGCATTTGATCAAGAATGGTAATGTCAAGATCGCCATAGATGGTGAGAGCAAGAGTGCGGGGAATAGGAGTCGCTGTCATAGATAGAAGGTGTGGTGCACGAGTCAATCCGTCTGCATCTTTTTGAACAAGAGAGGCTCTTTGTTTAAGTCCGAAACGATGCTGTTCATCGATGATGACGTAGGCTAGATTTTTAAATTTGACTGCTTTTTGAATTAGAGCGTGTGTACCGATAAGAATCGGGATTTCTCCATTCGCTACCCATTTTAAAAGCTGAACCCGAGAGATGTTAGTCCAACCTTTCTGATTTATTTTTGAGGGGAACTTTCTGCATCCACTTCCAGTAATCATTCCCACTTGAATTCCAAGATATGAAAAGTACTGAATAAAAGATTCAAAATGTTGCGTAGCTAGAATCTCAGTTGGGCACATATAGGCAACTTGGAGATGTCCGAACTTTCGATCTTTTGGTGTAGTTGTTACAACTGCATATGCCGTAGAGGCTGCGACAGCGGTCTTTCCAGAACCTACATCTCCTTCGAGTAGGCGAGACATAGCCTTACCTCCTTTAAAATCAGAAATGATAGCACGTATTGATTTCTGCTGAGCTTCGGTCGCTTGAAAAGGGAATCGTTTAATAAATTCTTGAAGGTTTTTCTCGGTAGGCTCTATAAGGAATGTTTCATTTTTCTCGTATTCTTTTCGTGCAATCTGCTTTTCGAGTTGGATAAAAAATATTTCTTCAAATGCAAAGCGCTTTCTGGCGGCTGTAGCATCCTGAGCTTTCATTGGGGTGTGTATCCAAATGAGAGCCGTCTTTAATCCTGGTAAATTGTACGTATCTAAAATATCTTTTGGGATCGGATCCTGTAGAGTTTCAAGAATATTATTTCGAAATATTTCGATTATTTTATGATACATCCAATTTGAAGTGATACCGTGAGATTCTGGATATACTGGATATAACGTATGGGATTTTCCATCATCACCAAAAAGAGAATCACCAACTCCTGTTGGAAGTTTGTTAACGACTTCTATTTTAGGATTCGAAAAATAAAGTTCTTGGTTATTTTTCCTCTCTGAAATCTTTCCCTCGATACGGACGAGAGCTCCTTCTGGAGTCATTTTGGCTAAATATGGTTGATTGAACCAGACGCAATGGATCTTTCCACTTTCGTCTTCTACCCAGGCATCGGCCATAGTTACTTTTGTTTTAAATCCTTTACGTGCTTTGAGTCCTGATACTTTTCCAAAAATAACTGCCATATCACCTTTACCTAGCGAGGCAATATTCCTTGTTTCGGAGGTATCTCCGTATCGAGTAGGAAAATGATATAAAAGATCTCGGATAGTATTGATGCCAAGCTTTTTTAATGCCGCTTTTTGTGGGGGAATGAGGCGAGCATACTCAGATATGGGGGAAGTGTGGTGCATTATTGTATTATACGATAAAAACGTAGCTTGGAGTCTTTATTTGACTATATATTAATAATATTGTAATATACTAGACAGATTTTCTTTGATAAACTTGATAACCAAGAACGAAGAAAACATCGGAAGATACTGTTATGTCCGTTACCATCAAAATTCGCGGAAACACTCATGGCGCAGGACAGTCTCACAAAGACTTTGTCATTATGTTGGAAACTCTATCGAATAGTTTGGCCACACGTGGACTTACGGGTAACTACCGTATCAAAGTCTCCAGCCGGTCCATAGAGGCAAGAGAAGCTCGGATGTTTGCAATTCGGAGTGCGAATGACAATCGGCCTAACATCTGTTTCGTGCGAGTAAGCTTGCGCACCCATGACGATGCTTATAACTGCTTCGTGTCGGTTGATGGAAAGGGTCAAATCATTAATTTCGAAAATCACATTAGGGCTTTATCCTTAGGAGGTAAGGGTCGGATCTTCTTTTCAGATGATTTCAGATCTATCTCGAATCATGCGAGTTC
The DNA here is from genome assembly GCA_043742445.1 of Candidatus Tayloriibacteriota bacterium. GTDB lineage: Bacteria > Patescibacteriota > Minisyncoccia > Phycocordibacterales > PALSA-1337 > CAIOGI01. The sequence goes on from JAYTYJ010000008.1 coordinate 6,635, forward strand.
GGCAGTATCAGGAAGTGTTGATAGCAAGCCTTCGATGGTATTCGTTGCGAGTGTTCCAGAAAGAGTAGTTTCAAGACCAGAAGCTCCAAGCTCAAAGCTCAAAGAAGATGAGATTGCTGGTTTGACTGGTTTCTACGCAGATGAAGAGAAGCGAGCCTTTGCTTTTCATCTCATCTATATTTTGGGAATAGAGCAGGGAAAAAAACCTGTTCTTGTCTCTGATATTGTGAGTAAGTTGCAAATGGACTGGGGTAAAACCTACAGGATCACTTCTCGCGGGATTGGTCGTTCGTTGGGCATCCTTGGAAGTCGCGATGGATTCATTATTCGGACCAAGCCTACGAGGGCTCACTCTGTATGTTACTACTTGACTCCAAGGGTTCTGATGTTTTTGGAAAAAACAGGACTCATCAGTCACGAGGATTCAAAGGCTTATAATAGACTTCCTGTGGACTCTATTGATGATCAGGTTGTTGAGTTGCCGGCGAACCCTACTCCTCAGGAGAGGCTGGATTTTCTCCAAATTAGGTCAGCAAAATATCTTGCTGCCCAGGCCTTAGCCACTCAGGTCAAAGATGACCGAGCAGAGAGGGATCGTGAGAAAAATCGGATCGTTGATGAGATCATTCAGAAGAATAAGCTGATTGATGAATTCAAATTGAAGTTTAGAGCTGTAAGGGGAGAGTTGAAAAGTCTTCAAACTCAACTGGCCGAAATCGAGCTCGAAACCTCTACCGAAGACTATCTCGTCGAGCCGGTAGAGCTTTCGGACCTCAAAAAGCATCATGAGCAATATGAGAAGCTTGTGGGGATTCTTTCCACTATGGGGTAATTGGATCCGCGTTTGTTTGGAAAGGGCCGTCGGTTTAACCGACGGCCCTTTAGTGTTTTTATATACCCCCTCTATTCCCAAAATATTTCAAGACTTCGTCTTCATGATTATAAAACTCTTTAGAACGTGGGTCGCGAGGCCGGGAAAGATCATTTGTTATCACTGACGTTATGGTACCTGGTCGATCAGAAAAAACAGCAATACGGTCAGATAGACTAATAGCTTCGTCAATATAATGGCTAACCATGATAACGGTGGTACCTAATTCTTTCCATAAATCAAGAAGTATCTGTCGAAGATTGGTAGCGGTGTAAAAGTCTAATTCAGAAAAAGGTTCATCAAGAAAAATGACTTCAGGCTTTGAAACAAACGCGCGCGCAAGTCCTACGCGCTGTTTCATACCGCCTGAAAGTTCATGTGGAAAATGATGCTCAAAATCTAAAAGACCGAAAGGTTTTAGTATTGCATGAACTTCCTTTTCTCTTTCATGTTTCGGAATATTTTTTGCTATGAGGTTCAGTTCCACATTTTGAAAAACTGAAAGCCAAGGAAGGAGGCCAAAGTTTTGAAAGACAAAACTTATTTTTTCAGGATTAAAATTTTCGCCGTATGCTATTTCGCCGGAAGTTTTATCTATAAGACCCGCAAGAATGCGTAAAAGGGTAGACTTTCCACATCCAGATGGTCCGAGTAGAACAAGGAATTCACCTTGGTGAATAGTTAGTGATACGTCCTTTAAAGTTTCAAGTCGTCTGTGACCATCAGCTTTTGGAAAAACTTTACCAATATCTTTTATTTTTATAATAGGAGTAGACATTTTATTGTTCAATAAGGCGATGACTTTTTTCTAGAAGTGGTAACCAGACAAATTTGTTTATAACAAAGATCATCGATAGGAAAATAATAACACCGAAGAGGGTGGTCGAAGAACTTGTTGAAAATGTATTAAAAAATGGGCCAAGTCCGCTATTCATCTGTAGTAAAAGTTCTGTAGCAATGAGCGCCTCCCATCCATCGCCAAGGCCTATGATAGCTCCAGTCACGATCCCTGGAGCAGTCACTGGTAAAAGAAAATAACGAATATAGTCCAGTCCTCCAATCCTGCTTATTTTTACGGCATCATGCCAGTTTTGGTCGACCTGTTTCAATGAGCTTACGATAGAAAAAATAATAGGCCATATAATGGTGATGATAAGGAATAAAATAATAGTTAATTCTGAAGTGCCGAGATAGTGAACTGCAATAGGGAGAATGGTGAACGTCGGTAAGCTTTGCATGACATCAAAAACCGCAAGTGAAGCATTTTCAGTTTTACCTCTAATAAGTAGCACGACGAGAACCCATGCAATAATAGTCGCAAATATAAAAGCAACACCAAGACGTATTGTCGAAATTAAAATACTTTCAAGAGATAATATAAAAGATAGTTTTGTTATTGCAGAAAAAATAATAAGTAAAATAAGTGGTAATAAAAGAATAAAGAATCCAACGAAAAGATGTTTGTGAGATCGATTGAGTGAGAAGTGATGATATGCACGCATCGTTTTATTTTAGTTGTTTAATTATACCATTCAATTTCTTTCTTACCCCATTTCTTCAGATAATCGTTTGTTTTACTAAATGGTTTTGATCCAAAGAATCCATCATAAGCCGAAAATGGGGAAGGGTGTGGTGATTCTATAATGAGGTGTCTCGATCGATCGATGGATGATCCTTTTTTCTTTGCATAATTTCCCCATAGAATAAAAACAATATGCTCACTCTTTTCAGAGAGGGTTCTAATGACTGCATCAGTAAACTGTTCCCAACCTCTACCTTGGTGAGAACCTGGTGATGCAGCTTTTACTGTGAGAGTGGCATTTAAAAGTAAAACGCCTTGCTTCGCCCATTGGGAAAGGTCACCACTTTTTATAACTGGTTTTTTAAAATCAGCTTCGATTTCCTTAAAAATATTTCTAAGAGAGGGTGGAAGAGGAATATTTTCATTAACTGCAAAAGATAGCCCGTTTGCTTGATGTTTGCCATGATATGGATCTTGCCCGAGAATCACAACTTTTACCTCATCAAAGTGACAAAGTTCAAATGCTCTGAAGATGTCTTTGGGAGGAGGATAGACAGTAGACTTCGCGCATTCCTTACGAACAAAATCAGTAAGCTCTTTGAAATAGGGTTTTCCAAATTCATCTTTCAAAACATTCTTCCAAGATTTTTCGATTTTGACTCCACGATCTTTTACAATTTCCATAAAGTTCTCTATATCATCAGTTAAATTATAACACGCTGTAATGTTTATTTTTTAAAATAATAAACCCTTCCTTTTGTAGATTAATCAAATTGTCAGATATATCTTTCTCGAATATCTTGCGGAGTGAAGGTTCTGTCCCCGGTTTTTTCAAGAGTTCTCTCAAAATCATGGCACGTAACTCACGATTTGAACCTTTGAATTTCGATTGCTTTACGTGGTGCTTACTTTGTCGTGATGGATTTTTCTTAGTTTTTTTTAAAAAAGATCCATAATCCATTAGAGCGTAATACCATTCTCGGGGATTATTTTTATCAAGAGTCTTTTCTATCAGAACTAAAAGATCTTTATCACGTACATCCCTTTTGTCTTTAAAAAAGAAATGTATAAAGACGCTGCGAATGTTTGTTTCGATAAAAACAACTGGAATATTAAAAGCAAAAGCTAAAATAGAGCCAGCTGTGTTCGGACCGATACCTGGAAGATCTGCTAATTTCTCGTAGTTTTTTGGAAGTCGACCTGTATATATGTCCTCGACAACCTTTGCTATCTTCTGGAGGCTGACTGCACGCCTATTATATCCAAGTCCTTGCCATTCCTTAAGAACTCTAGAAAGAGGGGCTTTCGTGAGAGATGTAAAATCTGGAAACTTTTTAATAAAACTTTCAAACTTCGGCGCGACCCGTGAAGCTTGAGTCTGCTGAAGCATGATTTCGGAAACCACGATATTGTACGGAGAAAAATTTTCTCGCCAAGGCATAGAACGAGCATTCTCTTTATAATAGTTCCAGATTATTTTCTTGAAAGAGGAATGGTTCATACGACTGCTTGTGTGCAGTGTGAGCAACGCTTTGCTTCGCGAGGGATTTCACTCAGACATTCTGGGCATTTCTTTGTGGTTGGGTCGACAGGAGCCTCTTTACTTTTTGATTTTGAAATAATGATATTGATTGGCTTAATAATAAAGAAAAAAATTGTTGTTGCGACCAGAATAAAAGAAATTAGGGCATTAATAAAATGTCCGTACATGAATTTACTTTCATTGATCGTAAAAGTAAGTGTGCTGAAGTCTGGGACTTTAGCAATCGCTGCGATGAATGGGGTAATAATGTCACCAACAAGTGCTGTCACTACCGCACCAAAAGCCCCTCCGATAACCACACCAACAGCCAGATCGACAACATTACCTCTAAGTAAAAATTGTTTAAATTCTTTTAACACTTTAGTGCTTTAGACTGCCACAGTTACATTCTTTGGGTTTGATCCGTATTCATTATCTCCTGGCTGACTATCAAGGGCAAAGTAAACGATAAGGACGATGATTCCAATAATCGGGATAAGACCGATGAGTAACCACCAAGCACTTCGATTTGTATCATGAAGGCGTCGTGCAGCTACTGCAATGCTTGGTATTAATACCAAGAGGGAATAGATTCCAGATATAAAGTTGAGATGCAGTTGGGTCTCAATCAATGCAGCGAGTATAGAAATAATAAAGTTTATAAGAACGAACATCCAATACTCTTTTCGTGATGCTCTTCCGCTAAAGACTAAATACTTTTTTAAAACATCTGTGTAATAATTCATACTTTTATTTTTTTATATTCTTGAATAGTGCCATTATAGTAGCATATTTTTGTATTTGGGGTGGGGATTGAGAGTTAAGTACCCTATGGGTGAAGCACCCCAGTTTCCTGATGTGGGGATATAACACACTAAACCTAGACATATATTGACTTTCGTGTTATGGTATGCTATACTCTATGGCAGATGAACGCTTTACTATCTCAGCTCTTTGGCTTTGTTCTTGTTATTCTCATCATGTCCTTCGGAATGGGTATGATAGTAGGAGGGTCGGACAAGGGCAAAAAAATCGTCTCATGGGAGCTCAAGCAGCTTACCAAATTCGGGCGGTGGATCCTGAAGCAACTACTTCAACTCATCGCGGATGTGTGCAAATGGGCACACAAGAAACTGTAACCAAAGGCGAGCAGTCACAACTGCCCGCCTTTAACCTTTTACCTCAGCCACTTCCGTGCCCTCCAGCTTTCTCGTCCCTCCAATTCTCGATATCAATACTCGCCGAATATATTTGGCTCATATTGCTCTTGGCGGGACATTCGGGTTAAGTACCAGAGTAGTGATACACCGTAAGGGTATTTTAGCATTTTTGGACTAGCTAGTCTGAGGCAGCAATGACTCAAACTATAGACATTTACAGGTAAATGTTGTAACGTTATTAAACCTCACTCGAGGAAACTGAACCCGCTCTTTACATGAACACTGAAATACTCAATCAAATCGGAAACACTCCGTTGATTGAGTTCAATGGACCCGTTCCAAATCAAAACCGCATCTGGATCAAACTGGAATGCAACAATCCTTTTGGAAGTCATTATGATCGCGTCTATCTGGCACTTTTTAGGCACTTTGAAACACAAGGCCTAATCAAACCAGGTGACACTGTTATCGAGACAACTTCTGGATCGGCTGGAGTTTCTTTTGCAGGGATAGGAAGATTGCTTGGCTATAAATGCCTCGTCGCCATTCCTGAGGGTGGAGAAAAAGCTCGCGAAGACGCAATCAAACGCGAAGGAGCTGAGCTTATATTCACTCCTGCTGATTCCTATGTCAGTGGATTCCCGCGTTTCATCAAGAAGTTTCTTGTTACACATCGTGATATCTTTTTCCTAAACCATTCAATGGGACCGCGGAATACAGAAAACACGGTGGTGACAAGCGCCCTCGGTGGAATTGCCAAAGAACTTCAACAACAGCTAGACCCTCTCGACTACTTCATTGCTGCGGTTGGCAACGGTTCAAGCATCCTCGGTCCTGGAAGAATTCTTCGGAACAAAACCAGAATCGTGACGTTTGAACCTTTTCAATCCGCTGTAGCTTTTGAGCTTATGTATCCTAATCGATACGAAGAAATGTATGGGATTAAACCCGGAACCCTTCCTCGACATCGGATGCCTGGCACAAGTTATCAAGGTATTGATTTTCCACATATCCGCATTGCTTTCAAAGATGAGTGTCTGGTTTCAGAAACCCATCTCGTAAGCGACGCTAAAATGGACGAACAATACTTGGCAGTGACTAGAAGGGATGATGCCCAAGGTCTTCCACATTGGGACTCCATCCAACTTCCATACGGTCGAACCACACAAGCAGGACTCGTTGTCGCACTTCGGGTCGCAGAAACAGTTATGAACAAAAACTTCGTGATTGTTGCCTACGACAAACCAGATCGCTATGATCAAACAACCCACCCTTAACCAGAGAATCTATCTCGTTTTGGGGTGGGTTTTCTGTTTTTTAATTAACTGGGTCGCACTGCCTTCATAGGCATATGAGTTGACTCCGATACTTTATTTTCTTGGCGGAACCGGAGGGATTCGAACCCTCGAGACCTTTAAAGGGCCTGCCTCTTTAGCAAAGAGGTATGTTAGACCACTCCACCACGGTTCCAGTCAAAATCATTCTTGCATGAAATGAGTATTTAATCAAAACTGGAATTATTTAAATCGCAAAGGATCAATAACTTCTTGTGCATCAAAAAATTCATTCAAAAGATGCGGTGTTTTTATGAGTCTTATCCCATCGATATTTGCTCGATCCATCATCATATAGTTCGGGAAGTACCTTAGAAATAAATCCATCCCTACACCAAATAAGACTTTGAATCCTTTTGATACTAGATAATTCCTTCGAGCATCATTTGGTTGAAAGACTTGTCCAAAAGGTCCAATAAAAATATCAGTATCTCCGACAAGCGGTCTAACATCCCTATCCCAGAGTTCCGTATCTCGAGTCAGTTCGGCAAGTTTGATCGTATCATTTCTAAAAGAAGGTTCATGAGAATAACTGTGACTAGAAAATATCCAGCCAGTTTCTTTTAATCTCTTTACTATAGCTTTTGCTCCAGCGACCTCATGTAAATATGTTGGAGATTGTTTGAGGTGAGTGTCATATCCAAGTATTCCTTGATACCCTGTAACCGCAATAATTCCTTTTGCTCCTTTCCATGAAAAATCAGGGTGAAGTTTGATAAAATCATCAATGATTGGAATAGTGTCACCATTTCGTGTTACAACCGTCTGTTTTTCAGGAGTAGTTACTTCTGTTGCTACATTTCCATCAGCATCCAATACCAGTTTATTAGCAAAACCGTGTAGTCTTTTTGCTGTATAGTAATTTACATCATCAAGAGAAAGGATAAGTGGCTTTTTACCCACTGGAATGTATAAATCTTTTTTCGTGATTGTACCATCAGCATTTGTTGTAAAAAGGGAATGTGCATTAATTAAAATAAAATTGTTTTTATAAAGTATGGGAAGGATTTTTTCAAACTCGCTTTTTGTAACCATGTAGTCTTGATACCCTTGGCTATCTGAACCGGAATGAAAGGCTAATTCTGGATAAATGATGAGGCTATGGAAAAATACATGATATATTTTTCCAGTATAGAGTGCTGTTTTGATTACTGGAGGTGGTGGGGGAGGTGGCGCAATCGGCTCGGGTTTTTTAAAAGAAAAAGCGTGAATTATTCCAAAATAGATAGCACAAAAACATAAAAGAGTGATAATTGAGATTAGGTTTTTATTGTTTTTCATGCCGTTTGCTGTAATATATCACTAATTTTTTTTAATAGCATTTTTTATATCTTCAAATGTTCCGCCGACTTTTTTACCTGGATTAAATATAGTGTCAGGATCGAAGATGTTTTTTGTCTCTTTAAAAAAGCCTACGATTTCATCACCAAATTGCTGTCGTAGATACGGAGTGCGGATTATTCCATCATTATGTTCTGCTGTGATTGATCCTTTATAGTGTTTTACTAAAGAATATATTTTTTCTGAGAGTTTGAGGATAGTGTCTGATGAAAAAGGGGACTTTAGATCCATAAGAGGTATGATGTGAAAATTTCCATTTCCCAAATGACCCGCGACAGTATAGTCAAGTTTATAATCATCAAGGAGAGCTTTCACTTTGGGTAGAAATTCAGGAAGATATTCTGGCTTCACGATTATGTCGTCAATAAACGGTGCTGTTCTTTTTCCTCCAGAATGTTTTCTTAAAAGATTGAAACTTTCATGTCGTATACTCCAATATTTATTGGCTTCAGCGCTTGAATGAGCTATATGCATGTGGAATCCAAAATGTTTGATCTTATCTCTAACTTCGACGAGTTTATTTTTAACTTCATTTTCACTTTGGCCTGCAAACTCTATCATTAAAATAAGTTTTGGAATTCCACCTAGAGTAACCATCCATGTTTCAGGAATAAATTGGAAGCCGAGTTTAATAGCCCCCCAAAATCCCAATTGCTTGAAAAAATCAAAAAAGAATCGAACAGCAAGGAACATACTTTTATCGTCATAGGTTTCGAGACTGTCTGGTCTAAAAGGAAGAATTTCTGTTACGAGTTTACTTACATCATCAAGAGAGGGAAGGAAAACAGCGAGAATGTTTGAATATTTTTCAAAAGGGACGAGTTTGAAATTTATTTCCGTGATGATTCCCAATGTCCCTTGTGATCCAACAATGAGCTGACAAAGATCAAACATTTCTGTTTGTTTATCATAAACGTTCCAGAGATAGTAACCCGCGGAATTTTTTGAAACGTCGGGCTTGGCAGCTTTTATTGTTTCATAGTGTGAATTTATTAAATTAAAAACGTCTTTATAATATGGATTTGAGATCTCATTTTTTTTTATTGGTTTTATTTCATATTCATTCCCATCATCAAGAATTATTTTAAGATAATTAATATAATTTTCAGTCTTACCGTATTTTATAGCTTTTTCCCCGCCACTATTATTTCCGACCATTCCACCAACAGCGTTTATTTCTCTTGAAGCAGTAAAAGCCGGCATATACGATCCAACTTCTTTGGTGGCTTTGTCAAAGTCTCTATAAAAACAGCCAGGTTCAACTATGGCATAAGCTGTATCTACTTTGATAATTTTATTCATATATCTAGTGGTGTCGAGAATAATAGAATTTCCGATTGCGGCCCCTGACATATCAGTTCCTGCTGCACGGGCAGTGATGGAAAGAGTGGGGTACTTTAATCGATTGTTGTGTACCCATTTTACGAGTGTTTGAATGTCACTAGAATCCTTTGGGTACATGACAACTTCGGGTTTGATTTCGAAAAGACTTGCATCATGGGAATATGTGATAAGTGTTTCTTCTAGGAGATCAATATCACCTTTAAAAAGTGGTCTTAAAGAGTCGAATTTATTATTCATGGATATGATTATAGCAATATTTGTAAAAGCGACATAATTTACGTATAGTAGTGTGATTGGAAAGATGGGTGAGTGGTTTAAACCAGCGGTTTACTAAACCGCCGTTCCTTAATTGGAACCGCGAGTTCGAATCTCGCTCTTTCCGCAGATTGAAACTTCGCGGCGGCATTTTCTGCCCGCCCTCTCGCCTTGCCGCTTGTTTCCACTCTGATTTTTTCGCGGGGGAATTCAAAAAAGGAATGTCGCAAGGGGATATTGCGCGAGCGTTGAAGGTGCTCCGCGCGTACATTAGCGGGATTAAAAATGGTAAGAGAAATCAAACCCTTGCGATAATCAAAAAATTTTCTGATGCGCTTACTGTGTCAGCTGATGAATTGTTGAGATAATTTTAGTATAATTACAATCGTATGGAAAATATGGATAAAAGTATCCCATCACCGGAATCAAAAGAAAAAATAAAGTTTGTTCCCGTCAGAATTTTTTCCACGGGCGGAACAATAGATTCTTCTCCCGACTACGACCCAACTAAGAAAAGTGTTTTTCAAGGAACGTATCTTCCACAAATGTTTTCGCAAGCAAGGTTGCCTGAAGAAGCAATCATTGAACCGCTTATGCAAAAGGAATCCATGGATTTAACTGCGGAGGACAGACAAGTAATGCTTGACCACTGCATTCAATCGTCCCAAGACAGAATATTGATTACACATGGGACGGACACGATTGCTGAAACTGCCAAATTTCTCGGTGAAAAAGGCGTTGGAAATAAGACCGTAGTGTTGGTAGGTTCATTTGTTCCTTTGTCGCAACCAAACTCTGATGCGCATTTCAATCTCGGATATTCAATGGCGGCCGCACAATTACTTCCTGCCGGAGTGTGGGTTGCAGTAAATGGAGAAGTATTTGAATGGGACAATGTTCAAAAGAATAGAGATAAAATGAGGTTTGAGCAGATAAAGTGAGTAGCAGCAGAGGGAGCCATTCCCGTCGTTTTATAATGTCTCCTCAAAACGGCGGGAATGATGTGTGCGCACGGGAGGGAGGGGCAAGTACAATAGAAATATGATGCGCTTTAGCGCAACCAAATTTTTGTCGGCTTCGGGTAGAAAAGAACACTCTTGTCTTTCGACCTTCTCCAATAAGGGGTTCCATACCGGCCGAAAACGATGAGTTCATGTTGCGGCAGGTAATCTTTGTGGCCGATGTCGTCCGTAGACATCCGACCTTGGACATCCATCCGTAGGCAAGGTATACTTTTTGTATGAGCATTAAAAATAAATTATATTTTGTAATCGTTTGTTTATTTGTTTGTGCAGTGCTGGTGGGTACTTTTGTTGTTTATAATAAATCAGCAATTGTTTCTTCTATCAACAATTCGATTGTTTCTGTAAATAATTTAGCGGACGCTGATAAAGCTGATCCAAATGATCTTAATTCAGCATACAAACAAGCTTCTCTCGAAGAATATCAGCCTGGTTCAAATGGTACCTTTGGAGTATCGTATATATCACTTCCAGGAAAGCCAGCTTTGCAGGCACTTAGTAAGTGTACTCCATCCTACGGTATTACACCTGAAGGCATCAAGTTAGACGAGACCAAAGCTAAAACCCTTATCCCTATAATGGACCTGAACCAAAAAATAGCTATTGCTCAAGGTTCAGTTTCTTTTGCAGAAAGTAGAATATCTTCGCTTGAAAAAACTATAGAGGCGCTCAATAACGCCATACTTTACAGCTCTTTTTCTGGATGGCTTGTTCCAACTGGTGTTGTCGAACCAGTACCTTTTGATTCTTTATCTGGAATTCAGACGAAATGTGGCGATGCCCGATGGGGGAAAGATCCGGTTATACTTATAGGAAACAATGTGTTGAAAAACTACTCAGGTCTTGTTGATGATCCTAAAGGAAAAAATAAGATCAAAGCCGCACTCGCACTCTGGAATAAATATTTGGAAAATAATGGTCTTAACCCTATTGATACAGCTAAAGCCTATTTTATGTCGGATGATTTTGACATTCTTGATCCTTCAGACAAAAAAAGTAATCCAGTTGGATTACCTATATCTATAGGTATATCTATAAGTTTCAATCATGACTGTCTTAAGATCCATGAGCCATCTTCATCAAAAGGCCATGAGGATGAGGTTTGTTTCGAAAATGGTAAGAAGGTTGTGGAAAATATGATTGATAGTGTTAAGTCAGCTGTTCTCAAGAAAATAGCTTTCTATGAAGACCAAAAGAAAACTTTCGAAGATAAGGTAAAATCTCTTACTAAAGAAAGAGACCAACAGGCAGACAAATATCGAACAACGCTCTATCTTAAAGGTCCTTTTGATAAGTTACCCGCGACCCCATCAAAGCCGGGCAGTTACTCCGGATTGAGGTGATCGATCATGTGGTCATTATCTTCGGACGTTGGACATCCATCCGTAGGCAGAATTTTAGGGCAGAGACTTCTATTTGTATCCTTATTCAAAGATTATTTACTCACATTTATGGTATTATATGTCCATGGGAGACCTTAAATATCCGGGACATGTACAGAACCTCCCTGAGCTACCTTCTCAAAATACTGAACTACAGTAAGAGAATAAAAAATTCTGGGTCAGAATAATTTTTTCTCTGATTTTTCTTGTTTTTATTATTTTCCTTGTATGGCAATTTTTGGTTCCAGTTTCACACCAAAAGAACAAAATGATGCAAGACAAGAATTCAATATCCGACACCTCATTAAGTATTGCCCATATTGATAATCCAAAATCGAACTTTCAATACTTCCAGTTTTTATTGCCGACACCTGAGAAGAACATTATTCAGTGCGAGAAATATAACTCATATGAATTAAGTTTTCAATGCTACCAGTCATTAGCGGTGCTTCATAAAGATGTAAAATATTGCGAAAGCATCAAACGGAGTTTTGAGACTGGCTCAATGCATAAAGATCATTGCTATGATCTGGTGGCAAGAGAGTTACAAAATGTCGATTTATGTCAAAATATTGGAAACAAAAATGCTTTATCCGCTCCCTACGCTGATTGTGTAGCTTCAATTAAAAAAACTGTATTGGCCTGTCCTCCCTTGGAACCGCCTCATTATTATAATGGATCATACTCGTGTTATTTGGAAGCTGCAGTCGCAAAAATGGATTTATCTGTATGCGATAAATTCGGAAGCGATAATGAATCAAAAATGACATGCTACGAGAGTGTTGCTGAAACAAAAAAAGACGCTTCTATTTGTGAGCTCGGTTCATCAACGGGCGAACAAAGAGATAGTTGTTATTCAAAGTTATTTTTTTCTTCAGACAATCAGAACGAATCCTTATGCGAGAAAATTACCAATACTGAACTAAAAAATAGATGCCACAAGGTAAAAAGACGTCAGCTTATAGCTCACAATAACGATATCAAAGCATGTAATGATTTTGCCTCTAAAGAGGATAAGGGAGCGTGTTTTTATGAAATTGCAGAAGCTCAAAACAACCCTGCGTTATGCGAACGGATCGAGAGCGACGAGCTCGCGGTAAATCAGTGTGTTATCCAGTCGTCTCCAGCGATCTCCAATCCTTCAATTTGTGAGACGTTAAAGGACACTCATTATGATCAATCTGACAGATACCTTTGTTATTTTCAATATGCTACTGTAAATCAAAAACCTGAAATTTGTGAGAAAATGAATGTACCTGACTCACTATACGGCTGTCTCGATGCTGTCATAGGGGGAAGACTCCCAAAATTGGCATCCTTCTTTTCTAAGTATGAATACGTTCCGTTCAACAAGTTTTTTATATCTTCCATAAAAAACTCATCTAGAGTTTCCAGACTATATTTTGGTGCTACAGAGGAAAAAGTAGCGAATTCGCCGGGGGTAGCTTTTACTTTATCGGGTAAGTCATTTACAGCAACAGCTACATTTTCAATGGCGCTGTCACCTGAAGCGATAGATTATAAGCTCGGCTCGCTACTACAGGACATAAAATTAAAACTTGACCCATATGGATATATTTCGCCTCAGGGCGAAGAAGGTCTCGGTAACAAATTCGAAACTAAAAGTAGTCTGTGGTATAAACCAGCATTTTTTGAGAAATCTGATAAAAAAAAGTGGCAGTTTTATCAAATCACTGACCTTTATATTTCTGTAATAGAGATGGAAGTTTATTATGATTCAATGGTACATGTAGAAGTATTTGAATCTGATCCAATAAAAATCGAATAATTTAAATTGAAAATCTTTATGCTGGCATTTTTCAATCATGCTCACCCAAAAGTAGTTAACACACAAAAGAAAGAGAAACCCCAGTATTATTTTTAGTTATTCAGCAGCGAGACAAAAAAAGTAGTGCCCATGTTCTCTTTAGATTCAAAACGAAGTTTGCCCCCATGACCTTCTACAATTGCTTTTACTACATATAGTCCGAGACCGGTTCCGTCGGTTTCTTTGGTTTGAACATTTTCAGCTCTAAAAAACTTCTCAAACATACGCCCCTGATCCTTTGTAGGAATACCAAGACCGGTGTCGGAAATTGAAAAAGTTGTGTATTGCTTGTCAGAAGAATCCGCTTTGATGTGTACTTCATCACCTTCATGAGAATATTTAACCGCATTAGAAAGTAAGTTGCCGAAAACCTGCCTGATTTTATCAGAATCTACCTGTAAGTTAAGAGTTTTAGGAAAATCTGTATCACGAATGATTTTTACTTTATGTTTTTCAGCAAGTCCGATTAAGTCGGTTGCGAGTGAATCGAGTATGGGCGCAATATCTGTTGTCTTTTTTGTAATTATGAATTTCGTGCCTCCAGCTTCAATTCGAGAAACATTCAGAAGATCTTCAACCAGTTTTATCATCCGTTCGTTACTATCACTGATCTGAGTCAAGAAATCTTTTTGATCAGCGGTTACTTCTCCCGCTTTGCCGCGAAGCATCAAGTCCACAAACCATTTGATGCCTGTAAGGGGTGTGCGGAGTTGATGAGAAGCTAGGGAAACGAATTCAGATTTCATCGTATCAATCTCTTCCCGTTCAAGTGTTGCGCTCATCCATGCACCCATCAAGCGAACAAAGTCTTTGTCGCTTTCAGTAAATGTTGGGCGATGTGGGTCTGGGTCGAGGAAGGTCAGTGTGCCAAATAATGACCCGTGCACTTTAATAGGAACACCTATGTAAGACTCCAGTTTAAATTTTGTATAGCATACATGTGCTTTATATTCTGATATGCTCATGGCACTGATTGCGACAACGTCATCAGCTTTTACGGTAATATCGCAGTATGTTTCCGCGAGCTTGAACACATCTTCTTCATGCACGGTATCGGGAGGAGTGACAGCATAGAGAACAGTAAATGTACCGTCTTCAATATGGTTAAGCATTGCCATCTTGGTGTAGAGAGTTTCATTTCCTGTTTTAAGGGCAGCCCTGAATTGTTAAGGAATTGTAACTTCTTTCCGTGTACTGATTTCATAGAGCGAACGGAGGCGATTTCTTTGTTCCTCGGCTTCTTCTTCGCTTGTTTTTATGCGAGCAATGAAGCGATTGGTTTTCTTTGTAAAATACAGATAGAGAAAAAGAAGCAAAATGGTAGCACCTGCAATTATTGCCGGGACAGCCTTTTCAACAAAAATAATCTGCTTAAAGTGAGAAGCGGAGATATCTGTACCCACAAGCGCAACAGTTTTCCCAGTTACACGGTCAACAATGGGCGCAAAACCAGAAACCCAAGAGCCGAATGAATCTTTATAGGGTCCTTCCGTAACCCCTTTTTGATTATGGAAAGCATCGAGTTGGATTTGGTCTGTGTCCTTGTAAATATCACCTGGAGCAGAGTAGCCCGCAGTACCAGGGATCTCAGAGTCTACATAGAAAAAGAATTTTTTGTCGTCTCTATTACGGAGACCCATCAAATACACAAATCTTGTATCTGATTCTACTGCCTTAACATCCACCATAATCTTCTTAAACTTTTGGTATTGCGAAGAATCGATATCCGCGGGCGTCCCTGTAAGCTGATCTATATCTACCATATCAATAGCGCGTGCTGTAATTTCTGAATGAGCGAGCAAATCGGCCCGCTCAGTTTCCTCGGCTTGTTTTCCTGTCCACACAGACACACATGTGCCAACAATCGCAACCACAACGATCACGAATAGTATCCATTTTGTTTGTATGATTCCTTTCGTCTCCGCTTTTTCTAATAGAGGTTTATTGTCCATAACAAATATTTATTGCACCGTCTTTCTTTTCCTTGTCCCTATGTACAGAGCTCCAAAGATACAAGCGAGAACAGTGAGAAGCGTTGTTGGGAGGTCGACGTATGAGAGAACAACAGCTGCCATATTTTGTTTTACTTCAAAAGTTTCAACTAGGGATGGCTTTGATTTTACTTTACTGCCCGGATCATAGGTAACTGCAAAGACACTGTGTTCTCCGGGTGAGAGCTCCACATTTTGTTGGTCATGCTTATAATTCCACTCTCCTTTGGAATCCACATCAGTCGTATAGACGACGACTTGATCGGAATGGATAAAAAGCGCAACCTTTGAGCTTGGAATACCTTTGCCTGTAAACGTAATCGAGCCGCCGGCAACTGATTTATTCACAGCACTAATAACTGGTTTAACTATAACAGCCGATTCGCGAGCCTCCGAAAGATTTTTAACAGTTGTATTGGTAAACGCAACGGTCGCAGTAATCGGAACAACAGTCGTGACAATAACCTCTTTGGAACCACCTCTACCACCTTCCACACTAACGCTTCCGCCACCCGATGATGCCGAAGAAGAAACGGGTGAGGCATTTACCGTAACCGTAGTATCTGAAGGTACCACGGGAAGCACGGGTAACAATAGCGCGATACTATCAGAGACCTTACTTGCATTATCGCCAACACCAAAGCTTGTGTAATATTTTACATACACTGTATGTGTACCGTTTTCACATGTAGCAAGTCCTCCGCAGAGATTCCATGGAGAAGTTGAAGTATACGCCACAAGAGCAGCATCACCGAGATCTGCATGATTGGAAATTGCCATAAGGGCGGTATCGTCTCCGGCAGTAAGCGTCAATGTCACGTCTCTACTATCAGTGGTTACATTTCCACCATTTATTTTTATTTTAAATCCTCCTACTGGTGCAGTCGTCGGAAGCGTGCTCGTGTCAGGAAGTGTAAGGGTTATTTCTTCAGAAGTACTTATTGGAACTGAATTATTTACTGTCGTTACATGTGTCTTTGTGTTGAAGAACGCGACAGGTGAAGTCATTTCATGTCCGAAGTCATCATACGCAGTTATCTTTGCATAATAGCGCGTGTTTGCTGTGAGTCCGGTAACGATTGTGCGATCCGTGCCAACGATGCTCATATCAGAATCTCGAAGCGGCCCCCATGTGTACACTGATGCTCCCGTACCAACAGTAACTTCTGCAAGGTTGGTTCCATAGGTGATTATATAGCGTGAGAAATGCAACTCTCCTCCAGCTGGTGACCAGTGCCAGAGAATATCATTTTCGTTTGAAGAAAGTCCTTCAAAATTTGCCAGGCCAAATGGAATTCGAGTATCAACGGCAATAGGGTCACTTAAAGAATCATTTTGGGTCACGCTCGTATTTCCAAACGTATCGGTTGCTGTAATGCGGGCTTTTACATTTCCTTCAAATACGGGGAGATTTGTTCCGGCATTCCAGCTTATGGTATGCGTAGTCACCCCGTCAGCGTTTGTTACTTCTCCCAGGTCTCCTGCTCTGCCTGTTGTTGGAACAATCCATGTAAGGCCATTGTCACTTGAAAGCTCAAAAGAAATATGAACGGGCGCACTTGCATCTGCCACTTTGTAAGTAATATGAACAGTGTCAGCAGCACTTTGCTGTGATCCCTCGACTGATGTTACTACTGGTGCTTTTGTATCGATACGGAATGGACCAAAGGTTTCATTCATACTTCCAAGGAGTCCATCGGTTCCTTTCAAGCGAACATACACATTGCTTGAAGTATGTGGTAGATCAGCTTTGACATCCCAAACGAATGTATGCGGTGTGCCAGATATAGAACCAGCAAGTCCGCCAGTGCCACTACTGTCAGTATCAATATTTGTTTCGGTCATGGATTGTTCTTCTCCGTTCCATGCCCCTGTTTTTGAATACTCATATTTTGTCAAAGTTATAAAATTATTTTCTGGATCAGTTACCGTGTAGTTAATATCGACAAAATTATCATCATGTTTTTGAGATGCATTTGTTATATTAATTACCGGAGCATTATTGCCGCACTCAATATAGTTGGCATTGATCTGTGCCAATGATAGAGCTTCAAGAACGACACCTGCGGATACGCAACCGATAGAAGTAGAAACTTGCGCAGGTGGAGCCACTACAATCGGTGCATTCAATGTGGCCGATACCGATCCGTCAATGTACAGTTTCAAATTAGAGCCATCGTACGTAAGAACAACAATGTGATCGCCGACGGAAATATTTCCAGATGCTCCACCACTCGTAGTCAAAGTTGTTTGTTCGAGACTTGTATTTGTAACTTTCACTACCAGTCCATTATCAGGTCCTTCTTCTAAGCTAAATAGTCCCGGAACAGAATAGAGAGCATGTCCCGGTGTTCCAGTGGTTTTAATAACAGTGTGTACTGAAAATGGAATTGGTACTACAGCAGGTGTCGTTACTGTTGTATTTGTAGTAAGAGAAGTGTTTTGATTTACATCAATAGAATTGGTGTCCGTGGTGGGTATTGATGGAGCTTCAACTGATGTACTGGAAGTGGTGTTAGTCGTTATGGAAGCAATAGAATCTGTTACAGCAATCACCGAGGGGCTTTGCTCTGATGTAGTTGTCTGTATCGGATTCGTATTTCCAGGGCTCATAATTGAAGCGATGGTAGTATGCTCTGCATAGTCTGCGGTCAAAGACAGAAGCGTTACATCGTGAGCGCAATCACTGGTAAATCGAGCTTGGAAAGAGAGCGTGGCGACTCCTCCCACCGAAAGACTCGTAGGAAGACTGCTGATGTGATTGTTAATATCATGTGCCGTATTGTAATTATTTATACTAGCAGTTGCCCAGGCACTTCCATTAAAATACTGCCATGTAATCCCGCTGTCAGTTGAAAGTTGGTATGCTATGTCGCCACCGTTCTTGTTTGCGACTTCAGAAAAGGAAGTCCAGTGATCAAATGTTGCAACGACAAGCGGAGCAATCGGTTCAAGTGTTGCTGAACAAGAATTACCTTGAGCAAACGCGATATTTGGAGCAAAAATGGATTTCAAAGAATTTAAAATGAGTGGACTTGACGGTGCAACTGGCGCCGGAGTGGGCGCTGGTACTGACACTGGTTCGGGCGCAGGGACTGGCGCCGATTCTATAATGGGTGCGGGTGGAGTCGGGGTTGTCGTTTCGGGCGTCGTAGGAGTTACGGTTGTTGAAGATGTATCGGGAGTGCTCACAGGCGGCACAATAGTATTTACAGGAACTTCTATGGTAGTCTGGGTTGCCTTAAAGACCACTGTTCCATCAACAACCTGAATCTTGGTCGGATCATAATGATATGCGAGAGAATTATTGAAATCCCAGCTTGCAGTAGAAGCATAGCTTGCCCCCGGAAAAAGGGTCAGACCAAACAAAGCGATTGCTACCCAGAATACAAAAGCAAGCACCATTCCGCCGAGCACAGAGAGCGATACGATTCTGCGGAGGCGGTATGTTTTTATCGCGTTTTGGTCACCACCAGCGAAGAATTCCGGTTTGATAAAGGCATATGCAGGAAGTGAGATGAAAAAGTTTGCAAGTTCGAGTAATAAAATAAAAAAGCCATAGAGAATTATCTTTGGCCCGTTGGTGTCTACTAGTTTTAATTTGTAAGAGTTGATAAATGCTGAAAAATGCAGCATGACATTCAGCCACTTTTCCTTCACCTCGTGATTTTTTTTCATACTTTTTAAAATAAAAATTAGTTCACGCGGGTTCTCGCATCGTCAAAGATCGAATGAAAATAATTTTACTAAATGTAAGTTAATAATGACCTAAGTATAAAACGTTTAGACCATAAATGATAGTGTTAGTGTTTTGTTGTTGTCTTCATGTCTGTTATACTTATCACATGAAAAAAATCATCGTGGTGGAAGATGAGCACATTTTACAAAAAGCATTGTCGATTGAATTACTCGGTGCAGGTTTTGAAGTGATGAGCGCGTTTGACGGTGTTGCTGGTCTCGTACTTATCCAAAAGGAAATTCCCGCTCTCGTACTTCTTGATCTCACAATGCCAAAACTAAATGGTTTTGATGTATTAAAAGAGTTACAAGCAAAACCAGAAACAAAATCAATTCCTGTTATAATCCTCTCTAATTTAGGACAGGACGAGGACAAAGAAAAAGCTATGTCCCTCGGTGCCACTGATTATTTTATAAAGTCCAACACAGACCTATCTCTCCTTACGCAAAAAATAGAAAAGATGCTTCAAAATAAATAAGAAAAAGATGGCAACATTCCGCGACAACTGGTCAAATAAAATTCTCCATCTCAGCTCTTTTATACATACAAAAAAGAATGACCTTGTTCTCGCTAACAGCTGGAAAGCCTTTGGTGTTGTTCTTTCCATCATTGTTGCCGAGATTCTCCTCCTTATCCTGTCATTGCCATCTTATCTTGTTATGCGCGACAGAGATACTACAGGAGATCACTCTGATGTAAGGCAGTACAAACTTCGTCGCGCGCTGACACTTGGCACCATCGCAACACTTTTAATCATTTGGGCTATCAAACTGATCCTTATTCTTTTTCTTGTCTGGCATACAAACACCTATGGCACGATAAAAATAAATGAAACAAACAATCAGAACGCTGTGATCAATAGTACCGCACACGATATGCTTGTTGCCGGTGTTGATGATAAACTTTCTCCTCCCCATATAGCAGTTGTAGAGAGCAAGCACGGAGAAATCGCTCTCACTGGAACTGCACAGAGTGGAGAGGCGGTGATTATCCTATTTTCCGAGACAGGAACGAGGGCGAATTTTCCACCAAAGATTTATACCGCATGGACTGATACTAAAGGCGCATTCAGTCTCACCGAAGATAGTTCCGTGTTCAATCTTCCTCCGGGTAATTACAGTGTCTCGGGTATAACTTACGATCCAGCACATAAAACAAAAAGCTCTAACAGTACGACTTTTTCTTTTACCGTACATCAAACTCTCACAGAGCGTTTTGTGCATAGTTTCGATGTACTCCTAAATATCCTAGCTCTTATGGCAATCATCATTGGTTTGTTGGTTACTATTTTGGTCAGCTAGAAACCGCAGACGATCAATTCTTTCTGCACACGCAGAAATTTAGGTATAATGAGGTACAGGATCAGATGCGTATTCGAATCCGTAGACAATTATGAATTACGTTAAATTTATTAACAAAGATAATCTACGGATAGGAAATAGGAGAATCTCTACCGACATGGTCGCAAATAGAAAAGCTGGCGAAACTCTACAATATGCCTGAGCTCATCTTCTAATAAAAATTAATAAAAATATGTTTATAAAACTTTACTCAATCGCCCTGCCACTATTTTTTGCCACTGATATGGTGTGGCTTGGACTTGTGGCTAAAAACTTCTACAAAAGCCAGATCGGTTTTTTGATGAAGCCTGATATAAACTGGACGGCGGCTATTCTTTTTTATCTTCTATTTATTGTTGGACTAGTTCTTTACGTCATTATGCCTTCTATGGAAAAAGGCTCGTGGGTCCACGCTCTTCTCTTAGGTGCTTTTTTTGGATTTATTACATACTCAACATATGACCTCACAAACCTTGCTACACTGCGAGACTGGCCGCTTCTAGTTACGATTGTAGATCTAGCATGGGGAACAGTACTTGGGGGACTCGTTTCGGTCCTTACATATTTTATTGCTAGTAAAATATAATGATTAACTATCTTTTGATTCTAGGGTTTATACTTTTTTTATATATGAGTCTGTGGTTCGTAGTGTCTTTATTAAAGAAAAGAAATGATGTAGCGGATACTGCTTGGGGTCTTGGATTTATGCTTCTTTCATGGTTTTCTTTTTTTCTTGGACAGACACATGGTAATCGTGGACTTTTGGCAGGACTCCTCATAAGTATCTGGGGTATACGTCTTGCTTGGCATATACATAGAAGAAATAGGGGGAAACTAGAGGATTATCGATATGCGAAATGGCGTGAAGAATGGGGTAAATGGTTTTATGTGCGCTCATATGCGCAGGTCTATCTTTTACAGGGAGCGCTTTTATTTTTGATTGTATTACCAGTATTATGTATAAATAAAAGTATCGAGCAAACTTTGGGAATCTTAGATTTTATAGGTCTACTAGTTTGGATTTTGGGATTTGTTTTTGAATCAGTCGGTGATGCACAACTTGCACAGTTTATCAAAGATCCAAATAATAAAGGTAAACTAATGCAGGGCGGTCTATGGCACTACACTCGTCATCCGAATTATTTTGGCGAAGTTACGATGTGGTGGGGTATTTGGCTTATTGCACTTTCTGTACCATCTGGGTTTTTAAGTATCATCGGGCCAGTTACTATTACCATTTTGATAGTTAAGGTCTCTGGTATCCCGATGTTAGAAAAAAAGATGATAGAGAATCCAGATTTCGGAGAGTACAAAAGAAAGACAAGTATGTTTATACCTTGGTTTAGGAAAAATATATGAAGAAGATAGTTTGGAGGGGTTTATTTTGGCGATAGGCCGTCTGATCTACCTAGGACATGGTTTACTAAAGCTAAACTTTCTCCTGATGGAAAAAGGTATGGCAAGAGAAAGGATGGATTCATCCACAAGACAATCACTCTTACATTGGGCTTATGATGTGAGAAATAAAAAACTCTAATGTGCCACCGTTAGAGCTATTACATCCACGAAACCCGCTCTTAGTAAAGTCTCCCGAGCTTCTTTCAAAGTGCTTCCAGTTGTGCTTACATCATCTATGATAAGAATTCTTTCTGAGCCTTTAGACGTTCTGGTGACTTCAAATATATTCTTAGTATTTTCTATTCTCTCATTTCTATTTTTAAATGTTTGTTTGTCTATGTCTTTAGATCTGATAAGAAGTGTATAATCTTTTGAAATTTTTGGATTAATTTTACATATTTCGTCAATTATTAATTCACACTGATTGTATCCTCGCTCTTTTTTTCTTTTATTTGAAATGGGAATAGGAATTAAAAGAAAATCAGCCGTCACTTTTTTCGATAGAGCCAAAGCCGCAATTGCCACTGCATGTTTATTTTTCTTATATTTAATCTGCAAGATCAATTCTCTGGTGAGAGGATATTTATATGAAAAGATCGATAATATAAAAGGAAATTCGGTTTTTATTGAGCGAGGAGTGGTTTTTAGAAAATTTTCAGGAGAAATAGTTCGAAGTTCTAATTCTTCTGCGTTTGGTGGAAATAAGAAGTCTATTATATAGTGGAAAAAATGCTTCATTATTTGCTTATATGTTATTGCACTATGATATAATAATCTCATGGATTTCTTTAATAAGATATTTTCTTCTCTTTTTTCCAAAAAATCTCAAAGTGTTTTGGGTATTGATATTGGTTCTTCAGCTATAAAAGTAGTGCAAATAAAGAAAAAAAGAGGGAGAGCGGTACTGGAAACCTATGGTGAGCTTGCTTTAGGGCCATATGCAGGTGTAGAAGTTGGTCGATCTACAAGCCTTACAAAGGAGAAGACTATCGAAGCTCTAAAAGATATTCTCAGAGAGGCAAAGACGACGACAGTCACCTGTGGAGTGGCGCTACCACTTTCTTCTAGTCTTATTACTTTTATCACTATTCCTCACGTCCCAGATAAACAGCTGGCCGAAGTCATTTCTCTAGAGGCTAGAAAGTATATCCCAGTTCCAATGAACGAAGTAATGTTTGATTATTCAATTATTCCACGGGAAGAAGCTTTTTCTACAGATGATAGAGATGTTGCCAGCAAGCAGGTTCTAGTAAATGAAAAACAACCCCTGGATGTTTTAGTGGTGGCTATTCATAATGAATACATAAATAGTTATCAAGCTATTTCAGCAGGACTTTCTTTGCAACCTTCTTTTTACGAGATAGAACTTTTCTGTTCTATTCGTGCTGTCATCGAACAGGGAATACAAGCGGTAATGATCATAGACATGGGAGCACAAGCGACCAAGCTTTATATAGTAGAGAGAGGTCTTCTTCGTGCTTCTCATATTATAAATAGAGGATCACAGGATATCACCTTAGCTATATCAAAATCACTGAGTCTAACAGTCAACGAAGCAGAAAATATCAAGAGGACTTTTGGTCTGAAGGGTGGTCCTGAATACAAAGAACTTACTGAAATCATAACTGTAAACTTAGATTATATTTTTTACGAAGCAAATGCAGCACTTTTTAAGTATCAAAAGAAGTATATGAAAAATATTAGTAAGGTTATTTTGACAGGCGGTGGCGTTCTTCTAAAAGGATTTACTGATTTAGCAAAAGTTAGTTTCCAAACTGAAGTCATTTATGCAAATCCATTTGCAAAACTAGAAACTCCTGCTTTTCTCAATGATAAATTCTCAGAAGCTGGTCCAGAGTTTGCAGTCGCCATCGGCTGTGCATTACGTCGATTGTCTGAAATTGATTAATCAACTATAATTAGTGTAATGGATACAAAATTCCAAACATCGTTCATTCCCAAAAAACCGATAGTCATGGATCAAAGGGTAGTAAAGCATAGTGGAGGCACCAGCGTCCTCATGTTTATAGCTGTAATTATTTTTATAGTCTCTCTTGCTGGTGCCGGTTTCACTTTTGTCTGGAAGGATATACTTTTAAGACAGCAAGATACATACGTATCTGATTTAAAAAAAGCTCAGAATAGGTTTGATATAGGACTTATTGAAAAATTAAAAAAAGCTAATACAAAGATTGATCTAGGAGCCAAATTATTGAAAAAACATCTAGCCATTTCAGAAGTTTTTTCGATTATCAGTTCCTTAACTGCTGATAGTGTTCGTTTTACAGATTTTCAATTTGTGGCACCCACAATCGATGGTGATGAGGCAAAGATTACCATGAAAGGCTTTGGAAATAGTTATCCTTCCGTCGCTTGGCAGAGTGATGTTTTCGGTCAATCTTCAAAATATGGAAAAAATAAGATCTTGAAGAATCTAGTATTGTCAGATCCAGTTGTAGATCTAAATGGAAATGTAGTCTTTACTTTTACTGCAACTTTAAATCCTGATGATATTTCATATGAAAAATCATTAGCTTCAGGATTAAATAATCCAACCCAATAATATGAATAGAAACGTTACACCTTTAATCCTCATTGTTCTAGCCGTTGGTATTTATTTTACCTTCACACAATCTAAATACGATGAAGATAAAGGGATTCAAGTTATAAATGGTGGATATCAGCAGGCACTAGATAATTCAGAAAAATTAATAAAAGTAAGAGATACTGTTCTTGATTCTTACAATAAAATTACTCCTGAAAATCAAGAGCGTCTTAATAAGATACTACCCGATAACGTTGATAATGTTCGACTGACTATAGACTTAGGTAGTGTGGCAGCAAGGCACGGTCTAGCTATAAAAAATGTAAAAACATCTGCTGATAAATCTACCAATAACAGCTCGGCATCTGCCGTAACTAATTCTCAGAATCAGATCCAATCTGGAAGTATGACAAATGAATACAATACCGTCAGCCTTTCTTTTGAAACATCAGGAGATTATCAGACCTTCTTAGATTTCTTGAAAGATGTTGAGGCAAGTTTACGTATTTTGGAAATCTCAAAGATTTCTCTAAAGGTAAATGATACGGGCTCATATGATTATAATGTAGAGGTTAAAACCTATTGGTTAAAACAATAAAATGCAACAAAAATCATCACCATCAAAAGGTACATTTATAGCATTGGTAGTCATCGCAATCGTGACTCTAGGACTTTTCTTTTATTATAGAGGTAGTCCAAGTGATGGATCACTTTCTTCTTTACAAACAAGAGTAACACCAGAATCAGCTAAAGCTAAAGCTGATTCTGATAGGATATTGCTTTTATTAAATCAAATCAATCAGCTTCGTATAGACAGTGCTCTTTTCAAGAGCACTGTATTTAATTCTCTTGTAGATTATTCAATCACGATCCCAGAGCAGCCAGTTGGCAGAGCAAATCCTTTTGCGCCAGTTGGTGGTTTTCAACAAATAGAAAAAAAGCCAGCAAAAAAATAAAACTATGAGCGTTATTGATATTTTATTACAAAAAAATCTTATAGATAAAGATGATATTAACGAGATAAAAAAACTTACC
>JAYTYJ010000009.1:0-8565 GCA_043742445.1 Candidatus Tayloriibacteriota bacterium
ACAAGATGACTCCTGTAGAATACAGAAATCATATTTTGGCCCAAGTGGAGGGGGTGGGAGAGGGTTTACAAAGTGTCTACTAAAAGGGGTACGCATCACACGACGATTAATATCTAATCAGAATCTTTCCACTATGAATTGCTAAATCAACATATTTCTGGTATATTTTTTCTATAGATTATACGCGCCCATAGCTCAGTTGGTAGAGCAGATCCCTCTTAAGGATAAGGTCGTAGGTTCGATCCCTACTGGGCGCACAAGCGAGTATGCAAGGAAAAGAATTTTTCTTACCTCACATACGAGCGACAATGCCGGGGTGGCGAAATTGGCAGACGCACTTGCCTTAGGAGCAAGCGGGGTAACCCATGGAGGTTCAAGTCCTCTCTCCGGCACAACGAGAAAAAGACATACCATATCATGCTAAAAATTTACATGGCACGTCATGATAAGGGTAGAGAATTTAAGTTCGATATCGTATATACCTCGCCAACTATCACGTGCGAGCAGAACGGCAGAGGTAGTACTAAATATCGGGGACTTGCCAAAATGGGCTACTTCAACCCGTAAAAATCTAAGCACCCATTCAGTTTGGCGCGCGGGGTGCGATTTTAAATGCGTGCCGCTTCGGACTCGTTTTCGCTAGGGTGCCAGTATTTGAAGCAATCGGTCTATTTTTTGCCGGCGGTCTGCTGATATTTTCAGCCGAATAGCCTGTTCTAATAACGACTTGCTATCTGCACTTCTAAACCGTGTCAATGCTTCAATTACAGCGTCGGCTTGCCGATCGGTTCCTGTTTTCAACACTTCCCATAACAAGCCTATAGTTTCAGGCGTGTCATTCTTTGCCACGCTTCGAGCGAAAACAATCTTTGCAAAATCAACCCGCTGCTCATCGGTATCTGTTGAGATCTGTTGCAATAGAAAGCGTAAGGCACCGTCGTCGCCGATACTCCCCAGCCCCTGGATCGCCGCTTCAGAAACGACTTTGTCGGTTGAAATGCTATGAGCAGCCAGAGTGGCGGCTAGGGCGGCGGCATGAAGGTGCGCCACCGCATATGCTAGAGGTTCCATTTCATTTCCATTTTTCGCTGCGGCCAATCTCGCCAGCAGTGCCTCAGCAGCGCGCGGATCGTCCAAATCAGAAAGGGCATCTCGACAAGGGCGGTGTAATTCCAAATCCGAGGTGTCTGATGCACAATCAGCCAGCGCCTCAATAGCCGCAGGATTACTTATATCGCGGATGAGCTCAAAGAGATTGCCGCGCAATGTCTGATCGGTTGATTCGCGGGTAAGTTGTACCAGAGTCCGCACGTCTTCCTCGGAGCCGCTTTGGGCAAGTCGCTGCGCTTTGGCTTCGATATCCTTGATAGACTCAACTATCCGGCCGCTTTTATCTAACAATTTTAGAGTCTCGCCACTGGGTGAAGAATTATCTAATGCTAGGAGAATGTCTCCATCATTTGCTTTTTTGATGCTATTAGTATTTCTGAATACAAATATGACTATAGCAAATGCAACAACACTGACGAGAAACAATAATTTATTCCGTTTATAGTTCATTAAAACTAATTACATTAAGGATATGGAGCCGACCCAAATGCCTCCAACAGATTGGATTCAAAATCCCGATCGACATTTTCAAACTCATGAAATGTGAGCGTCGGAAGCTTGTCAGAGAAGTTTGACAGTTGCTGATTTGCGTATGGCAGTTGGCTGTCATGGTCATTATACCAGTTGTTGTATATTCTGAAAAGCCCACCACTCTGATTCTCGGTGTAGCCAGTTACCAGAACAGCATGATCAGATCCGCGGTTAAAATAATTTATTAAATCAGAAAATATCCAGAGATTAGCAAAATGGTCTTGGCCAAGCAGCAGAATTACCGGCCGGCCATCTGCGCTAAGCATCTGGATCATGTCTTCAGCAACCCGATAGTCAGTTTTATTATTGAACTTATACTGCATCCCGACCGGCCCATAACGCTTTCCTATGTCTGCTTGAGCTTGATTGGCGATAGAGATTTGGACTTCGCGGGAAAATGCAGCAATTAGTGGGCGCCCTCCATCAGTTCTATTCTCATAATACCATTTTGAGTAGCAGGCCATTCCGATGCAGACACCACCTCCCCCTGGAAATGTCAATTTGTCGTTTAGAATCTGAAAACAATCACCACTGATCGGCGTGCCTGTTACGTCCATACTTCCCATTTCAAAACCTGTTTCGGATGCTCCGTAACGAAATGAAAGGGTATATGCCCGTATTGGCGAACCATTTTTGCTAGTCACCCGGACAAAATACTGCCCTTTCGGGAACCGTCGGGTGCAGGGGAAGAATCCATATTTTGAGCCATCGCTCGCGTTCCGGGCGGTCGCAAACCGCCATGAAAACACTCGTTGTGACCTAAATGTTTGGATTTCAGAACTCATTAAACAAAGAGATTACACCAGATTGGCAATTGCTAACTTATCCTCTGTCATCGTTCACTAAGTTCACACGTTCACTCTAATCTTCTTTGTCAGCCTCGAACTCTTCAATATCCTCTCGTAATTCTTTTTCATGGTCCTTGTCGCTTCTCTCAATATCTACTTCAAGATTACTGATTTCTTGTTCGCAGAACTTCTTTACTCTTGGATTTTGAGTAGCTTGAAGTTCTTGTTCCAGTCTCTGTTTTAAGGACCTCAATGCATTTCCAAATAGATTGTCTCCGTAGGTTCCGCTCAAAACGCCAGTGCTTCTCATTCGGCCTCCTACAGTACTCCAAATATCCTGGGTATCTGTTGCTGCTACAATTTTAAAACATATCTCAAAATCAGGAGTTTCTATCAGTGGGAATAGAGCTAATACTCTCTTTAGATTTACATCGCCTCCAGCTGTAATGAGGTCCTCCAGTGCTTTAGTAAGAGCATCGCCACCGATTGTGTATACAAACTTTCCTAAATCCATTGCATATAAGTCTCTACGATCATTAACTTTTAAAATCCAAGCTTTTAACGTCTTTGGATACTTGGGATGGCTAGCTACGAAGATAGAAATATCTGCGGAAAAATGAGATGGAATAGCTGTATATCTGCCACCTGGTTGCTTAGCTTCTCGATTTATACGTCGATCATATACAGACATCATGAGATCAAAGTCGATCTTGCCAATTTGATTCAGCACCTGCTCATGGTTGTAATCAAGATTTGGTGATTTAACGAGAAAGTCAGCCAATTCTTTTAGCTCCTTCGCAGACCATTCCGAAAGGTTTATCCATTTGAAATGAACAGCTGTGCCTATTTGGTCAAAGAATGTCTGATCCATGCTCGGATAAGATTTCATTTGATTCAAAAGTAATCGGCGAAAAGTTTTCGGTTCAGCTACAGAGACATAAGTGAGGCATCGCATTATTTGATACCGAAGCGGTAAATTGTCTTTGGGAAGAAAAGAAAACTTATTTGTTGCTTCAGCTATCTCACTAATTAAAATAATGTCCTCTGGCCGAACGTTTATATCATTCCGACCCCTCATCTCAAATGACTGAAGTATCTGGACTGTCAGTTCGGTCGATTTATCTTTTTGTACTTCAGCTACGTATTTATCCCATAAACCCAAAGAGCTTCTCCTCAAACCAAAGATTAGACTACCGGCAAAGCTGTACAGCGCCCCTTTTTCCTTAAAAGTTTTACTTAGGAGCTTGTCTGCCAGTTTAGGTTTCTGAACGGCGATACGAGCCAAAAAATCACGAAAGGTATTAAGTCGCCAATCATCGGTATGACCCTTAAAGGAAGCTACTTTTTGAAGCCTTTTATACCAGGTCTCAATGTTTTTATCATTGACAGAATCTACACTTTTTACAATCTGCTACTCCTTACTCTTTTGGACCACATCATACCCTTCTTCAATTCGGAGATCGAGCTCGTCGCCTGCAAACAATCTATAGAAGCTGTAGTCGTTCTTTGTCGCTCTCAAGATATTTAAAAGCTTTTCTGTTTCAGGAATGTTACGTTTCCAGACTTTTAGTAGGGCCATCTGACGCTCGATCTCATATACTAACGGATACGTATCTATTGGTTGATCCTTTTGGTCAAGCACGAGCTTCTTGTACTTTCCAACTAGATATTTTGATTCCTTATCCAACATTGAGCGAAAATTATCTTCAGCTTCCTGATTGCCAAACGGCCAGTCAGGCATATGGAAAGCTCGTGATAATCCCTTTAGTGCTTTTACTCTCCTGGTTAGATTCTCATCATGTTCTACAACCGCAAGTAATGAATCAATCGCATCCCTTCGTATCTTCTCCAAATAAGGCGTAACTGAAAGTGGCCCATGATGTATGGTCAGCGTATTAAGGCTTGGGTTAGAGGTTCCTTCAAAAGAAGGTTCGAGAATATCTTCAAGTATTTCAACGGCAAGATTTTGCTGAAATTCATCTTTTGTCTCAAGTAATTTGGGTAGAGAATCTAATACGATTCGTTGTGGTCCATAGCCAATGTTATTTAAGACATGGATGTTGTACTTTGAAATCTCCAGCAAAATCTTTTTCGCTTTTTCTCTGACTGACTCTTCATCTTTGAGGAAACTGTATAGGATAGGGATAACCTGCTCGGTTTTCTGATAGACGATCTGCTTGAGGACATCAATGTAAGAAGATTTTATATTCACATCACCCTGCTGAATTTCAGAGGCAATAGTAAATATCAAATCTAAGAATGGGTGCTTACCATCATTTGTCCGGTAAAAAGCAAGGTGCTGCAGGGTTTCAAGCCTTTCAGGGTTAATACGTTGTCGTACAGCACCTTTCCCCAGAATCCTAACGTATCTTGAGATGATCTTATCGTTGAATTTATTTCGGTGATAGTTACAAACTTTCTTCCAGTCTTTCGCAAATTCAGTATCATCAACTTTGATTTTATTTTTCTTCGGGAAATATATAGTGACAGTTTCTTCAGGTACGGATTCCTTTCCTTCAACATAGTCATTCACGTACTCTGGAGACAGATAAATCCAGTACGCAGTATCGTCTTTTGGGTTAACACCAATAAGCAGGACCGGCGCAGTAGAATCCTGGGCGTGCGCCAGGAGAGTTGGCCGACATGTGGCATGGGGACCTGTTTGATTAGTAAGAAGAGGCTTTATTTGTATTTGCAGAGATTGACCACTCACTGCTCTATTTCCTTCAAGCAAATGTATATAGCCATCAATGTTAGGAAAGTTATCACTACCTCCAGTAATTTGAGGTAAGACCGTATCACCAAGAATTTTAATTAGGGCTGCATTTTCCTGATTTTCAGTACTTTGGCTCTTGGGAAATATTGCTTTTTTTAGGGATTTCTTAGCCATTCAAATCTATTCAATTATTTAAGTTAAGCAATAAAATCTGCCAAATTAGATCTTATATAAGTGGCCCTTTTTGCGACAATATCTCCAGCAATTTTATAAAATTCCTGATCACACTTTTCAAAAAGTTCCTCCTTGTAAGAATCGCTAAATGCTTGAGTAGTACCTTCTTTAGCATATTTTGCTATAACATCTTTTTTATCCTCAACAATCGCCATGGCATTTTCTACCAACTCTACAATTTTAGGTAATCCGATCTTCTTATAACCATCTCTGGCTACATGAGCAATGCTGCCTGATGAATTCCAGAAGTATTGATTAAAACCTCCATTGTAAACTTCATTTTCAAGATGGATAGTGGCTGCCACAAACTGAAAACCTATAGGTAAAGAATCGATCTTGGGGTAGTCATAGTTAATCAATGTGAATGCAGTCTCAAAAATCCTTGTCTCTAATTCTTGATCGGTCTCATTCAATAAGTTCTTAATAAAGCTTTCATCAAGTTCAGTAACTGACTTCGGTTTACTCCAGGCTCTTTGCTTTTTATATACCTCAATAGAATCACTGATTTCTTTTGGAGAAACCTTTTTATTATCTTTATCACCAAATATCTTTTTAAATATATTCATATTATTGAAAATTAAAATCGGAGTACCCCTTCAATGATT
Source organism: Candidatus Tayloriibacteriota bacterium (assembly GCA_043742445.1). Lineage (GTDB taxonomy): Bacteria > Patescibacteriota > Minisyncoccia > Phycocordibacterales > PALSA-1337 > CAIOGI01. The sequence goes on from JAYTYJ010000009.1 coordinate 5,985, forward strand.
CCAGTGGTAGTAACTCCTTAACTTTATCATTTTTCTTTATGCTACCTAGAGCGATCAGACCTCGCTTTAGATGAGGATGATTTTTAAAGCAAGAAATATCTTCTGGACTAAAATTGTTTCCATTTACAATCACAATATCCTCTAGATTTTTCGCAGTCAGTAATGGTGATAGATCTTCAAGACTCTTCATGTTGTCCAATACGATTCTTTTTAGGTCCTGACATTTTGAAAAGTCAGGGAGAGACTTTACATTTTTCAAATCCTGTAGAAAGAGAAACTGGAGACTTGATAATTCTGAAACTATACTGATATCGGACAGACCTTTCACCATCCACACTTCCAAGTATTTCAAATTTCTGATTTGAGGTAAAAGAGTAAGGTCTTTAGTACCTCCCAATTTTAATGATAAAGACCAGAGTTTCTTTAGCGGCAGGAGAACTGATAAGTCACTAAGTTTGATTGTTCGTAGGTTTACTTTTTCTAAGGTTATCAATTCACTAAGAACCTCCAAATCTTTCGTGTGTCCTTCCAAATAAAGCTCCTTAATATTCTTGAATTGAGAAAGAGGCTTGAGAGATATCTTTTTCTTCGTCTGCCCAATTCCTAGATATTCAAGGTCAATCGGCAGATGTTCAATTCCATCAAGGCTTTCAAGCTTGAAAAGATCAACCTGGAAGTTCTTTACAAACGGATAAAATCTTAAGAACGACAAATCTCCAACACCTCCAACGTTGTAGTAACCGTACACTCGAAAAGAGACATCCGGATATTTTTTTAAAAAGGGAGCAAGCTTTTCGTGATCCTCGTCTGTAAGTGGACTATCAGACTGAACAACCCGACATTTCGGATCGAGAGGTTGTAATTGGTCCTCTGTTAGGGGTGACCTTATTTGTCTGATAAATGGATATGGTGTAGTCATAAGATTTTATGTAAAGCATGCCACATACCAAGGACCACTCTTATGTCTAGCACCAATAAGATCACCTCCAAATAAACCCTTAGATTCTTTATTGACTGTGCCTATGAGACCAGAAGGGTCCCATACGAGCGCGCACCAATTATCGATTATGCCCGTGCCGTCAGGAAACGCTACTCTTATTTTATCATCTGCTGATTTTTCAATTTCAAAACCAACCCCTTTATAGGCACCTTCTTTGTTGAATTCTCCATTAGAGACTTTTTGCACTATCTCATTGTAAATAGGCATTTTAAAGTAAGTGAAAATATCATAAGAGTAACGAGCAACAAAGAAACCTAGAAAACAAATCAAAAGTATCGGCAACACGTAAACATAAAAAGTGTTTAAGGATTTTTTCTTGATCGATATAATAGTCGAGACAAGTAGAGAGACAGTTCCTACAACCAATAATCCCAACCAAAGAAGGTCTGGTAAAAACCAAAAATTTACCGACAGCTCATATCGGAAAATACTTAAAGCAAGAAAAACTATTGCCCAAATAGCTGACAGTATTCTGAAGACAGATTTTCTTGAAAGTGCCTTCGACATTTATTTTAATGTATTAAGCATATCGACGAAGTTTTGTGGTGGAGCAAAGTTAAGTTTTCCATCTTCGATTTTGTATGGAAGATCAGTAAATGTATCACCTTGATACCAGTACAATTTTGAACTTAGTGATCCAGGACCTTCAGAATGTAGTTTCGTTACAAATGGTGCAAAGCTAGAGATTGCCTTAACTACATTTAGATCATTTATTGGGTAGCACATAATCACTCCTCTGGTTGGTATTGCGACTAAGGATCCATGAGCACCCATGCATCGATTAAACTTTTTTAAGTTTAGAACCAGAACTGCTGTTAGAAAATTATCTGAAGTGATAAACGTCATTTTTCCACCAGGCATCTCTTGCTCGATTATCTCAGGCTTAATTTTATTGAAAGTATTATTCAAAGCCAAAGCAAAGACCTCGTCTTCTGACTTGTTCCAAGCTTTTACTTCTGAGTTTTTTAGAGGTCTAATTGATGAAGGAAGATCGAGTACTAGTGTGCTATTTACAGTAGGAATACTGCTTCTAGTGATGACCTCTTTCTTCAAATCACCTGCGGCGTTTAAATAATCATCGGGGTACAGTTGAATCGCCAACAGATCTTTTATCTTACTGAAATCAGTAATATTTTTCTGTATATCAGCCTCGTCAGCATTCGATTTTTCGAGAGCGTCGAAATGATCTTTTATAACGGCTGGCCACTCCGCTTGTTTTACAAGCTTACAGTTCTGAGCGAGATTGACCAATCCAAAGCTCGTCTCTTTTCCATTAAGTTTCGCTGTTAGATAACCATCTTTAACATCACCGACTTCAAAACCTCGACTCGTCATATCACTTTTTACTAGCTTTATGAAATTGCCGTATTCAGATTCAGAGAATACGTCCAATCCTAGGGCGAGGCGTTGTGAATCGGCTTTTTTGAATATATTAAACATATTTGTGGAATTAGAGTATTGGGATAGTAGGACAATTACTATAACGACTACTACCGAAATAATGCCCCTAATTATTGGTTTGCTTGGCATAAATAATTATATATTTATACTATAAAAATGCGTTTTTATCAACTACTGCCA
>JAYTYJ010000010.1:0-7911 GCA_043742445.1 Candidatus Tayloriibacteriota bacterium
GTTGCTTCATACACAGAAGATCATATCATCACTACAAATCCTGCCCAGGTTCTAGCAATCAAACAAGCGAAAGCAGACTTAGAAGCAAGTCAGCAGAGAGTTTAGATGGTAAGATAGTGCTATGGCGCTTAAAATTCAAAGGAAGGATATAGACCTCACTAAAAATATCGCGAAGTTAGCTACAGGAGGAAATGTACAGTATCGAATTAGCCTAGGAGCTGCAGCTATTCTGACTGCTTTTGGTGGACTATGTGATCTGGTGAGTTTAATACCTTTTGTTGGGGATCTCGTTGGGTTTATCTTCTGGATTATTGCTGGCATTTATCTATGGAGAAAGGGGATAGGGCTTTTTAGTGGTCGAAAATTAGCCACACTCCTTGTCACAGAAACAATAAAAATTATTCCGATACTTCAAGAATTACCCTCACTTACAGTAGGAATCGTACTTGTTATAGTTATGACACGAATCGAAGATAAAACAGGCTTCTCATTGAATCCACTAAAAAAACAAAAGGTCACTCCTCCGAGGAATCAAAGATCTCCAGCCAACCAAACTCCAGGGGTACGTCTACCGAATAATCAAAAAAATATCGAGGTTGAGGAAGAAAACAATGATGATTTCCACAGTAACTTATACTAAGGGGCGTGGTACAATATAAAGAATGAAATTGCTATTAAAAATATCAATACTCACTTTTATTTGTATCTTTGCTTTAAACAGCCACGCTCAAATTCCCACCGCAACTATAGATGGCGTAACTATTCAAACAAGTTCTGATAATCCTAAACCCGGCGAGGATGTAGACATTTCAGTTGAAAGTTATAACTTTGATCTAAATGCTGCTTCAATTGTTTGGCTTGTTAATGGAAAAGTTCAGGGTCAAGGCATAGGTATAAAACAAATTACTATTACCACACCAGCCATTGGCCAAAAAATAAAAGTAGTTGCAAACATAAAGACAGCAGCTGGAAGAGAAGTTCAAAAAACCCTGACGATTGGTTCAGCATCTGTTGATATCGTGTGGGAGAGCAATGGATATACACCACCCTTTTTCAAAGGTAAAACACCTTTTTCATACCAAAACTCAGTTAAACTTATAGCTGTTCCTCATCTTTCACAAGACGGTAAAACAGAAACAGATCCTAAAAAGCTTGTATACAGCTGGAAAAATAATGGAAAATACATAGATAATGGTCAAGGTTATGGAAAACAGAGTGTAGAGATTATAGCCGATGACATTCCTAAAACATTAGAAATCTCTGTTGATGTATCAAATCGTGAGCAGACTGAGCATAGTATAGGATATCTCACGCTCACCCCAACAGAGCCTACTTTGTCATTCTACGAAGATGATTCACTATACGGAATACTTTTTAATAAATCTTTAGGAGATAAAGTTCAATTAAAAAATACTGAAATGAAGATTTTGGCTATTCCTTATGGTTTTAATTTACAAAATAATTCTACAACTTATGGCTGGTCTGTAAATAATATAGATCAGTCAGATCTAAATAAAAATAGAAGTATAACAGTCAGATCAAAAGGGGATACCGACGGTAGCTCAAATATATATCTTGATATGAGAAATGATGAAAATTTTCTACAAGGCGCGAGAGGAGGATTTACTATTTACTTTACTAAAAAGAAGAATGCACTATACACAAACGTATTTTAATTTATTATGAAAAAGATATTACTTATTATTTTATTAGCAGCTACACTAATACCAACAGCGTCGAAAGCTGACAATATAGATACCTACACTCTTATTGAACCGCTACCATGTATAGATACAGTTACAAACCCATCTGACTGTGTTAACGGTTTACAGAAAAAGATAGATCTCAATACCTATATATTGTATGTCTATAAATTTTCAATTGCTTTAGCGGTCTTTTTAGCTATTATAATGATAATTTGGGGTGGATTCCTATACATCACAAGTGAAGTTCCTTTTATAAAATCAGATGGGAAGGCAAAGATAGAAAATGCAGTGTGGGGCCTCGTAATGGTTTTGATTTCGTATTTGATATTGATGACAATAGATCCGAGATTGGTAAATATAGATTCAAGTATTGAACCGATTAAGGTTAATAAGGAAAAATTAGCAGCCGAGTCGAGAGCATTTCAAAATCAACTAAACTCAGATCTCTCATCAATAAATGAAGATAATCAAATTAGAATAAAAGCACTTAAAACAAAAACTCAAGAACTAGAAACGGAGCGATCAGATATTGATGCTCAATTACAAAATGAGGAAATAACAGATGCTGAAGCAGAAAAGCTATACGCAAAAAAAGATCAAGAGATAAAACAGACGAAAGCTACTGAAGTAGAGGTCGTAGCGGGCAATGAAGGTCAAGTAAACTTTAAAAGAGCTCAGATAGCTATCACAGACGATGATGAAGATAATCTCGAAAAATACACTCGTGAAAAAATCCCAGATAATCCAAATGGAACTGGTGAATCTCGTTACCCTATAAACGCTCCAGATGAAAACGAAATACAAAGTCTATATAACCAAAGGATTAGGCAGCTTTTAAGGGATAATCCATCATCAATTGTAGAGGTTTCTAACTTAAATCTACAAAAGGACTTCTATATCGAGCAAGTTATTGAGGAGAAAAAATTAGATACAGAAATCAAGGACGACGGTATTAGTATTGCTCTTGTAAAAATAAATACTGGTGGAAAAGCCTTAAAACAAAAACTTCAAACCTACACAAGCGACATGAATGATCCAGTTAAACTAGAAGTATCTGGTATTTCATCAGACGAATATAAAAAAATATACCAAACAAGAATTGATAGAATCAACTCCATACTAGAACCAAAACCTTAATATGAAAAAAACTCTTGCCATAATCACAATACTCCTCATCCTCTCTCTCATCGGAGCAGGGTTATACTATTATCTTTATTTTTATTCAAAGAATCCTAAATTAAACTTACCCAACAATACAGGTTCAACAAATTCAGGCTTTTCTCCTTTTGATAACTCAAATTCTGGAAACAAAACCTCTTCCACATCAACCCAATCATCAAATATTGCCACATCCACAAACACAAAAACAACTGATAGTGAATATAAAAACCCAAAACTCCGTCAGATAAGTACAACACCCATAGCCGGTATGACTGCAAGTTCTACTGCTAGTACGTCTATTGTACGTTTTATGGACAGAGGAACAGGGCATATCTTCGAAGCACGTAATACTTCGAGTGAAATCAAGACACTTTCCAACACTACATTACCAAAAATCTATGAAATGTTTGGTAATAAAAATGGAAATAACTTCATAGTACAATATCTAAAAAATGATACAGACACCATCACAAACTTCTACACAGAACTTCGTTCTACAGGCACAACTACCTTTCAAACTCCTTCTGAGCTAAAAGGTACATATCTATCTCCGGATGTTCAACAGGTAGTAGTATCCCCAAATGGAGACAGAGTATTTACGTGGAACATCGAGAACGGTAGAGGAGTAGGTTACATATCTTCATTCAATGAAAAAACTAAAGTAAAAATTATAGATACACCATTAACACAAGTCATTATTGATTGGCCAGAGACAAATACAGTTACTCTTACTACGAAAGCTTCAGCTGTAGCTTCTGGCTATATATATAGCATCGATATTAAAAGTGGTGCGATGAAGACTGTTCTTGGGGGTTATAAAGGACTAACTGGAAAAATAAGCCGAGATAACAGTAAATTACTTTACTCCGCACGAACATCAAATAACTTTATAACTTCTTTAATAAATACAAAAAATGGGTCGGCATTAGATATTATCTTTAAAACCCTTTCAGATAAATGCGTATGGAGTACGCTAAGAAAAGATGAGTTATATTGTGCGGTTCCAACTGAGATTCCTGATGCTATATATCCTGATGACTGGTACAAGGGCTCAGTTTCTTTCGTAGATCAAATCTGGCATATGAATGTAACAACAGGGCAGGTTCATCTCCTAGCAAACCCCCTCAAGCTCTCTGATGCCCTCGTAGATGCAACAAAACTATCTCTGGATCCAAAAGAAAATACTTTATACTTCATAAACAAAAGAGATCTTACGCTTTGGGCTTTAGATCTCAATCAATAAAATAAGACTTATAAAGGTTGATGTTTTTTAAGATGTCTACGCACAACCAATTCTTGAAAGAGAGTAAATAAACTACTAATAGTCCAATATACCGCAACAACAGCAGATATTCTGTACGAAATAAAGAAAATCATTACAGGAAATATATATTTCATATTCTTCATCATATCCGCGGCAGGATTTGCACCTTGAGTAGATGTTGGGTTTGAAGCTAAAGAGAAATGAAGTTGTAGATATTGAGCAATAGAAGCACAAATAGAAAGAAAAATACTTCGAGTACTTATGTCAAAAATACCGAGAAAATGCATATTTATGGTGGGAGTGTGTACAAAATTATAAAGAATAGACGAATCTACAATAGGTAATCCTGATCTTACAAAGATATAGTAAAGAGAATAAATGATAGGGAGTTGGAGAAAAAGTAAAAAGAAACTTGAAAAAGGGTTAACCCCACTCTTTTTATACAGCTGCATTTGCTGAAGCGCTTGTTGTTGTTTATCTGACGTGGATTGCTTTATTTTATTCAACTCCGGTTCAATCTCTTTCATTCTAACTTGTGTAACGATCGACTTTTTAGAAAGAGGGAACAGAATAAGACGTACAAGTATTGTAAATATAATAACAGCGACACCTGCGTCGATCCAGGGGAATATATCGAATAAAAATATTAGTCCATTATAAAGAGGGTTAAAAACAATCAGATGGTATATATTTGAAATCATATATCAGTGTATTTTACTTTAAAAGTGCCGATTTAACAAAGGTTTTCTGTATTTCTACCTGCAAATCCTTAAAAGAAAGTTTATCGAACCCCACCTTTATAATAAGAACTATTTTATATCCTGGCTTATAATCTATGTCTTCAATAATAGAATAAATCTGTCTTTTAATTTTATTTCGATCTACAGCAAGTTTCGATACCTTTTTGGGTACAGAAAGAGCAAAAACGCTCTCTGATAAAGATGGAATGACCTTTAAAATTAGAAAGGGGTTATGAAATGACCGTCCTTTTTCCATTATTTCTGTAAATGCCTTGGTTCCTAGCCGTTTTGACTTTGGCATCATATAGAAATGTATTTTTAACTTAATATATGACTAAACAGCAATCTTCTTTCTTCCTTTTGTTCGACGTCGCTTTAAAACTCTTCGTCCCGTAGAAGATTTTGATCTAACAAGAAATCCATGTGTCTTCGCTCTCTTTCTTTTCTTTGGTTTGTATGTAAATGACATAGTGAAAACAGTATATAGTATAATCCACAACTTATCAACAGGTTTCCCAACATTGCGCAAGTTCTATAATTTTTAAACAAGTATATACTTGTTGGATGAATGATCACATTGAATTATGGGAAAAGGCTTTGATCGATATTGAATTAGCTGTATCAGAAGCTAATTTTTCTACATGGTTCAATGATACATATATTTTAAAAAGTGAAGAGGGTGTTATCTATCTAGGAGTACCAAACTCTTTTATTCAAGAATGGTTATACAAGAAATTTCACAATATTATTTTAAAGACCCTAAGACAACTAAACGACCAAGTTCGGGCGCTCGAATATGTTATTGTAAAAGAGTCAGACAAAAAGAAGATAGAGGAGAAGAAAAAGGCTCTAATCAGCCCCACAATCTCCATGCCACTTCAAGATCACTATATAAACAAAGAAGATAATCTTAATCCTCGATATTTATTTGACTCTTTTATTGTTGGACCTTTTAATGAGTTGGCGAATGCCGCTTCAAAGTCTGTTGTAAAAAATCCTGGTGCTACTTACAATCCACTATTCATATATGGAAATACTGGGCATGGAAAAACCCATCTCATACAAGCGATCGGAAATCATATTAAAAAAGATTTTCCACAGAAAAAAGTTTTTTATTTAACATCAGAAAGATTTGGTTCTGAATACTTTTCATCACTTCAAACCAACACGACTCAAAAATTTAAAGACAGATATAGAAAATATGACGTAATTATTATGGATGATATCCAATTCTTTGCTAATAAAGAGAAATTTCAAGAAGAACTTTTCCATCTTTTTGAAACTTTTTATCAAACGAATCGCCAATTGGTCTTTTCCTCGGACAAACACCCAAACTTTATACCCGGCCTTGAGGATCGATTGAAGTCGAGGTTCAACCAAGGAATGATTATTGATATTCCAGCACCAGACCATGAATCAAGAATGGCTATTATAAGAGCTAAAAGTCTCCTTAGTAATATTGAATTAAAAAACGATATCCTAGAGTTTCTCGCTGCTAGTGTTGATAGTAATGTGCGAGAGCTTGAGGGTATAGTAAACGTCATTGTGTGCCAAACCCAACTAAAAAATAGACCTCTTTCTCTACTAGAAATAAAGAATCTTATAAAAAACAATACAAAACCCAAGAAAAATATATCTGTTAAAGATGTTATTAAACTTATTTCTAACTTTTATAATGTAAACGAAGAAAGTGTGTACGATAAAACAAGAAAAAAAGAAGTGGTTAAACCAAGACAGGTTATTATGTATATTCTTAGAGAGGATTTTAACGTTTCTTTTCCGTCAATAGGAGAGAAGATGGGGGGTAGAGACCATACAACAGTTATTCATTCTTGCGATAAAGTTAAGGAAGATTTAAAAACTAATACCATGTTAATGGAAGAAATAAGCCAGATTAGAGCAATGATGTGATTTTATCATGTGGATAAATACATAATAATTGTGGATATTTATTATAAAAAGAGTATATTAAATGAAAGGATAAAAGTTTAGATAAGTTATTATAGAGATATAAACAGTTTTAATTAATAAATTATGGCTAATAATAATGATATAATTAAGTTATCACCATATCCACAGGACTAATAATAATAATAAGTATTTAATATAATATAAAGAGAATAATATGAATATAGAATGTGTACAAGAAAAACTAAAATGGGCTGTGGAATACGCAAGTCGTATTTCAAACAAACATACAACTTTACCAGTATTATCATGTCTTCTTTTTGATGCGACACAAAAAAACCAACTTATAATAAAAGCTACAAATCTTGATTTAGGTATAGAGATATCTATTCCAGTTAAAACTAATGAAGGGGGACTTGTCGCTGTTCCAAGTAATACCATTAATTCGTTCTTAATTAACGCTGTAGGAGATGAAAAGGGAGTGGTGTTAGAAACCATTCAAGGTAATCTTAAAATCAATACCACGCGCAATTCTGGGCTTATTAAAATACAACCACATGAGGATTTTCCAAGTATTCCAAGAGTTACTACAGAAAATTCATTTTTACTAAATGCTCGAGATTTTGTAAAAGGACTTAAATCTGTTTGGTATAGTTCATCAATTTCAAGTATAAAACCAGAATTATCAAGTGTTTATGTATATTGCGAAGGAGAGTTTGTTGTTTTTGTTGCTACAGATTCATTTAGACTTGCTGAAAAGAAGATTAAGATTAAAAAAACAAAAGACTTTGGGCAAATTCTACTCCCATATAAAAATATACCTGAAATTATAAAGGTTTTAGAATCTATAAATGATGAAGTTGAGATTAATCTAGATAAAAATCAAATTTCCTTTAGTTATAAAGGGATTTATCTAATTTCAAGAGTAATTGATGGAATTTTTCCAGATTATAAACAGATTATCCCCAAGGTAAGTTCTACGGAGGTGGTTGTATTGAAGCAGGATTTTGCAAATACACTAAAACTTTCAAACGTTTTCTCAGATAAATTTAATCAAATTAATATAAAAATTGATCCAAACACCAAAAAGACTCAAATTAAAACAAAAAACAATGACGTGGGTGAAAATACC
>JAYTYJ010000011.1:0-3487 GCA_043742445.1 Candidatus Tayloriibacteriota bacterium
ACTGACATTGCCTGGCATGCGGGCATTATCAATAACCCGAATGATCGCGCAAAAAGAATCATGCTCAAGAATCTTGATGGGTCTTGGGTCAATCCTAACCAATACACGATAGGTATCGAGCTTGCGGCAGGATACGACGTTGATCAGGATGGCATGGTTGAGCCAAATGAAAACAATATCACCGAGTGGCAATACCAAGCCCTCACTGATCTTGTGAAGTCATTTGTTAGCAACTTCGATATATCCTTCGTACTAGATGAAAAGAATATCATCATCCATGGAGATGTTGCCGACTACAAAGAGAAACCGGAAATTGTCCGTACTAATCTTCTTGCTCGTCTGTTCGGGTCCCAAACATCAGCAGGGAAGGATGCGATCAAGTCGCAAATTATTAATTTACTAAATCAATTATAAAAAATGAAAAATATATACTCATCAGCATCTAAGGTCGTCTTTATCCTCATGGCCGTCGCAACCATCGCAGGCTTGTTCTATGACAAGGTTGATCCCAAAGATTTCATGATCTTGGCATCCATGGCCTTCTCATTCTACTTTGCTAATAAGGGCGATAATAGCCAGCCTTTTGCAGGGAAATAAGGAATTTATTGTAAGGCTTGACACCTGTATACATCTTGCTATAATGAACCTACTAGACCTGAGCGGCATCCTATATGGGTGCCGTTCGCCGTTATAAGGGTTACCTACTTTCTTCAAATTTGAGAATCTCTCTCAGATAGACAAAATCGAGAAATTTATCCCCAGCAAATTTCCTGATCTCTTTTGCAGTTTTTGGTGCTCTTGCAAGTATCTCGATTTCCTTTTTGTTTTCTCTTAAATGTTTCAATACAGGCATGAAGTCTCCGTCGCCAGATAGAAATATGACTCGGTCATACTCACCGAGATCACGCATCATATAAAAAGACATATCTACATCGCAGTTAGCTTTTCGTTCGATATTGCCTTCCGCATCTTCGTAAGTTTTGACTGGCTTTAACATTAAGTGATAACCGAACTTTTCAAGTTTGATATAAAAACGGATTCGTCTCAGATGGCGATCAAGTAGGACAAGTCGAGCCTCAGTCAAATACTGTTTCTTTTCTTCAATGTATTGAATAAGGTATTTCTCGACCTCTCTTATGGGTACAGTCGCTTGTGTCACGTAATCGTAGGGAAATCGGTGAATTTCTACACCACCAAAATAGTAGATCTTTGATACATTATAGTGGTCTCGAAGATAGTCATGGAGCTTCTTGTAGTCAATTCTCCAGCCTAGTGATTTCTCACCTCCGTAAAATAGATTCGACGCATCAATGTAGGCATATGTTTTCACATTGAGTATAATAACTTTTTTTCGTTATAAAATAAAGCCACCAGAGGTTACCAACATCCTCATTTGCAATTAAACTTATTCTGGTGTAATATACACATTACCTAAGTAACATATCCATTACCCCTTAAATAAGATAACAACATGGAGGACAAAAGAGACAGATTTAAAAAACTAGCCACAAACCGCACCAATGCGGTACTTCACCGTTTAAAGGTTCTTAGTAATTGCTCGAATCGACAGCTTTATGAGTATGACGAGAAGGAGATCGACAAAATATTTTCTGAGATCGAAAAGAAAGTGAAAGAAGTAAAATCAAAATTCCACTTTACAAAGAGAAACGAGAAATTTAGACTCTAAAACTATTATGAAAAAAGATTCAAAAAACCTAAGTCGCGCTGAAAGGATACTACTTTTCCTCTTTGAGTTTGGAGATGGTGGACGCAAGAAAATAAAATACGAAGATATCGTTGCGGGATTGTTTAAAAAATATCCCCAAGATTTCCAATTGAAGGGTTACCCTGAATATCCCGATTCTGGTGATCTTGTCCATAAGCCACTGTACGATTTTAGAAAGAAGGGATATGTGAATGCATCAAACAAGATATTTTCTTTAACAGAAAGAGGTGTAGAATTTGCTCGGCAACTAACTGGTAAGGATGCGTCGTCACATAACTCTGGTGACAGGCTGTCACGCAGTGCCGAAACTGAAATATCAAGGGTAAAAAACCTTGAAGGCCTGGGCCTTTTCTCTCAAGGAAAGACCGAGAAGCTATCAGACAATGATTTTTACGACTATCTTGGTGTGACCGTAAGAACACAAAAAAATGCCTTTGTTGGAAGACTAGAATCAATGAATACGGCTATTATGGAGTTGAAGGATCAGAAGAGGAGTGAAGTGTACAAGAATATCATCGGTTACCATGAGTTTCTGGTATCAAAGAACTCAAGCATTATCGAATTCTTCAAGAAAAACTAATATGGCCAAAAAAATTATCACAATTGAGGAGGTTCCTAACGAAATCCACGACAACGCGCTGGACCTTATTGGTAATGACTTTAAATTCGATCACGTCAAGGGAATGGCGGAATGGCTAAAAAACTGCGTTGATGCTTACCGCAGAAATGCTATAAGGCAGGAAGATCAACATGTGTTTTTTCGGTTTACTGACGAAGGCGTTACTAATCCTATTCTTGAGTGTATTGATTTTGTCGGTATGACTCGATCCGATATTGAAAAAGCACTTAAAATCTGGTTTGATCCAAATGCGGCAAAAAGAGGGAAAAAGATTAAGGTGTATGGTGGACACGGAAATGGAGGAAAATTTTATATGAGACAAATGTTCTCCGAATCGCGTTTTATAACTTACAAGAATGGAGTATTAAATATTTTTGGTTTCAGCGAAAATAGGAAATACGGATTTGCCAAAGGCTATCAGGATAAGAAAATGAAGCCAAAGGAGGCACTTGATTTTGCGGAGCTGACAAATCTATCAATACCAGAAAATATAAAAGATAAAATCGCTTCCGGTGAGACAGGATTCACTGTTATACAAGGCATCCGACCAGAAGGTGTTCGAGGAAAGTTTCGTGTCTCAAGAGAAATAGAACGTCTTATGAATCATCCGCAGTCTCGCCGTATACTTGAAAGGGCAAATGTGGCGGTTATTTATAATGGACTTTCACTGTACGCACATCTTAAACCAGATGAGCTTCCTCCCCTTGAAAACTTTACTGAACCGAAAATTATCTATGTTCCTGAAACATTAACGACAAGATCAGGCTCAGACAAGGTCATTGTGAGTATGGCCAATGAAAAATATCCGAGTGGAAAATTGGTATTAAGAACGTCTTCCGAAGCTCTTGCTAGAAGTGGCAAGCTCGGAGAGCTCAATCGAATCGATATTTTAGGAGAGATTGGGGTAATAGGCTCTTACCCGCTTACAGAACTTGGGTTAAGAGGATGGCCTGATGCAGCATTTATATATGGTGAATTTAGCCCAGCACATGAAGGGGACGCTTCCATATTAGAAAGTCCCGATAATGATTGTGTCTCGAATGACCGATCAAAACTCGTGGTGAATGACACGACCAGAGCCTTGTTGGAATGGATCGGAGCGCAAATTGACGAGTTGGCCAATGCGATAGGTGCGCTAGAGC
>JAYTYJ010000012.1:0-3532 GCA_043742445.1 Candidatus Tayloriibacteriota bacterium
AGAGCTTTTACAAACATCACCATGGTGAGAGACTTACCTGATCCTTGGGTATGCCATACGAGCCCACCCTTTCGGCAAGTCTGACCTCCGTCACTTACTTCTTCCTCTTCTACACGCTTCAGCATTTTATGAATAGCAAAGTATTGCTGATAGCGTGAGAGCTTTTTTACTCCTGCATCAAAGAGAATATAATTTTTTGTAAGATCAAGAAGTCTTGTTAGTTCAAAAAGTGAAAACACTCCTCGGTCTTGTTCTGTCGGAGTACGGTCAGTTCTTTGTGTATGTCCGAAAGTTTTCCCATTCAAATCTTGTAGCACCTGAGTGTATGTATCTGTATCAATCTCTTTTTTAATGAGACTTGATACTTTATCATTTAAAGTCTCTATGTCTGTTCCTTTCTCTTTCCATACAGCATAGAACTTATTTAGTGTGCCAGTTGTTCCATACTGAAGTTCTTTGCCATTGGTAGCAACGAGTAGTTGAGTATAGGTGAAAAGTTTTGGACAGTACTCTGCACCTTGATTACGAGTCATTTGATTGATAGCTTCTTTTACCTCTACTCCGGACTTCTTATTCTCAATCACCGCAAAAGGAATACCATTGACGAAACAGACGATATCAGGGCGGATGTTCTGCTTTCCGCTACACGAAAACTCAACAGTAACATGAAATGAATTATTTTTTGGATTCTCAAAATCTATGAATCTAAAATTCTTTGATACTTTCTTGCCTCCGTGATTTATTTTGATAGTTTTACCACCACTTGTCGGCATGATAGTGTTGTAGATTTTCTGAGCCGTGTCGATGAGCCCTTCATACTGAAGATGTTCGAGTTCGTCGATGGCATCACGCACATCTTTCTCACTGAATTTATACAAAGCACCATCAACTTCATACCCATTTATCTCCATCAGTCTTTCTGTTGCAATATCTGCAAGTATGAAATTCGAAGTATCCCCGTCACGCTGTCGTAATGCCTCCACAGTATTCACATAGGTATAACCCATGGTAAGGAGTAGCTCTACAAAAGGAAGTTGTGACTGTTTTGCTTCGTCAAAATGTAGATTTAGTAATGATGACATATATTTATTTTAAGATGTGAGTTACTAATGCGACCATTTGATCTTTTTTCTCTGGTTTACTTTCAGCTATCAAAAGAGTAAGCGCCGTCAATGCTCCAGAGTTGATATTTTTATATGAATTAATTTTTGCTTTCCTCAAAAACCATACAAATGCAAACGCGCCAGAGCGTTTATTGCCATCGACAAATGGATGATTCTTGACCATGAAATATAAGAGATGTGCCGCTTTTTCTTCACTACTTACATACACATCTGTACCGCCAAATGACTGCATCACATTCCCTACGATACCCTCGACACTCCCAGCACTTCTTTCTTGAGCAAAAATCTCTGTCGCTTCACCTTTTTTAAGAAGTTCACTTCGCAAGCTTGCAATAGCATCTGTTAAGTCCCTCCCAGAGAGCTTGATAGATTTTTTAGTCTTTCCGATCACCGATAATGTTTCTTTGTCATAGGCATCCAGTGACATCCATGTGCTTGAAAACTCTTTGACAAGCTCGAGTATTGCCTTTGGATCAAGTGCGATATGCTCTGGCAGAAGTGCTTGAATATCAGAAACAGATTTGATAAAGGCGTCATAATTTTTCCCGATCTGCTTACGGTTTATGGTATAACCTTTGATTATGTGCTCACGCAAAGTTTTTGTTGCCCATGCACGAAACTGTATCGCACGTTTTGAATTTGTCCTATATCCCACAGCCAAGATTATATCCAAATTATAAAATTGAACTTGATAAACTTTCCCATCTTCCGCAGTATGTGCAAATTTTGCACATACTGATTTTTCATCGAGTTCTTTATCTTTGAGGATGTTGCGAATATGTTTCGTTATCACTGAGCGATCAGCTTCGAAAGCCTCAGCGATTTGAGCCTGCGTAGCCCAGACCGTCTCACCTTCAAAATCTCCTCGAAGCTCGATAGCCCCGCTTTCCGCTTGATAGATAACCATTTCGTTTTTTTGTTGTTGTAGTTTTTTCATATATTTTTAAAGGGTTCGATTTTGACTCCTTTGAACTGGTTAATTTTTGTAACCGGTTGAATGTAATTTGGTTGATAATGTTTCTGGTGTGCGAATCGTGCCAGTGATGAGATTGTTGAGGAGGTATCGTTTCTGTTCTTTGATGATGGAGAGTTTCTTTTCTAACCCCTGAATCTCACGATTTGCAGCTAAAATTATTTTTGATATCACAATCTGTTCGTTTTTTATGGGTAATTTAAATGAAAGTTTCTCCATGTCACTTTTATACAGATGAACGACTGACTGTCCTTGTCCTAACTCACGCAACCCCTTTCTCGCTTCTCCTGTATTTAAGAAGTAAGCAAGGAATAGACTATCTGCATTTGTCGGTGAAAAAATAATAGTATCGCCCCCCGCATAACATTCTTCTTCTAGTAAATAGGCGGCAGACTTACCGATCTCATCTATTGTTTCTCCTGAGCCTGCAAATAAAATGTCTCCATATTTAATTTTTTTAGTAGATGATATAACACTCTGTGGTATATGTGAAAATACATTTTCAATTACAAAATCGTATTTTGTATACAATTCTCCGTAACGGATAACATTGCGACCTGTTTCAGTGATTTCATCTTTCAAAACACCCAATCCTTTTGAGAACTGCCCAACTTCAGATAGTTTAACGACTACCCATTTATCACTAAACCCTTTCAATCTTTTTTTGCCAGTCAGTAAATCCTGCATCAAACCTTTTTTGATTTGCTTTTTTGCTTCAATTTTCCGAGCAAGTTTCTCAATCATCATATCCCACGTCTCAAGTACTGAAACAATCCGATTTTGTTCAGGAAGAGGTGGCGTGTTTATTTTTATATTCCTAACATTGTCATTATAAAGACGCGGAATTGTACCGCTAGCAACTTCCCATTTAACAAGATCATACGAGTATAGTAGAAATGGATTTAAAACTAGTTTTTCATTATTTGATAACCATATAATATTTGAATCCTGAAAATATGCAGAACTTCCGTCATACACAACAGTTCTTCCAATTGTTCCAGAGGCTGAAATAAGGATCTCTCCCTTTTTAGGAAATGAATACTTTTCTTTAAATTCTAAATAGAGCTTTTTATTTATAAAAGCATCAGGTTCTTTACCGAAAGTTCCTATTTTAAAAAATGGAATATCACCAGACGGTAACGTTTGATTTTTCATAATTCTCTTACACATTGAAACCTTACCAACTTCACCAAGTGTTAGTGATTGCCAGTCTCCAAGATTATTTTTTTGTAGTTGATTTGTTTTCATATCTTTTTGTAATATTTGTCTATTTCTTTATAAACTTCTGTGCAAAAAAATGCTTTTTTACTACCACTTTTTTTTATAGGATCTAAATAACTAAACTTGCAAAATTGGTCTTTTGTTTTTATTTCTGCAATTATTTTATAAAAATCAGGATTTTGCTTAAAGTTGGTATATCTGGTTTTTAAAGAAG
>JAYTYJ010000013.1:0-3051 GCA_043742445.1 Candidatus Tayloriibacteriota bacterium
CGGACAGGTTCTCGGCGCACAGACAAGTGCCTTTGCAAGTTCAAATCTAAACGTAAACACAAACGTGAAGGGAGAAGTCCTCGGAGATACTACCTTCAACTTCACTCGAAACTTGAGGATGGGTATTTCAGGAAACGATGTGATGGAGCTTCAGAAAATGCTTATTGCCTCAGGCCATCTCAAGGTCGCAAAACCAACAAAATATTTCGGAGGTCTTACTCGGGCAGCTGTCATGAAGTGGCAAGCAAAGAACAAAATCTTTGCTACAGGGTACTTTGGAAAAATCTCTAGAGAGACAGCTAATAAGTAAAAGGAATAATTTCCTCAATTTCTAACAAAACCCTTTATTTATAAAGGGTTTTGTTGTTGGGTATTTTTGTTGTTGGGAATTTCGAAATAGACTACCCAAGAAAAAGGTATACTGTTATATATGAAAAAAACGATTATTCTTGGAATGTCTTTTCTGGCAATTGTAATGATTGCGGCGTATTTCTTTCGAATAAAACCTTCGACCATTCCACAAGAAGTTGCCAACAATAACTATGACCCAATTGTTCTCTATATTGAAAGCGGGGAGGTTAGCTATAAGAAACCAGATCAGAATTCTTTTATTGTTGCTACGGGCTCAGTTAAGATCCCTACCATGACAATTGTGGAGACAAAAATTGGTCACGCCTCAGTGCTTCTTCCGGACAACTCTTCAATCTCCCTTGAAGAAAATACACAAATCACTGTTAATTATGCTCCGACAAAGATTTCTATTTTTCAAGCATTTGGTACGACATACCATCGTGTAGAGAAGCTCCTTGCTGGATCAACATATCAGGTACAGACACCAGAAACTCTAGCTGCTGTCCGAGGGACGAAGTTCGCTGTTAAGTATGACAAAGATACAAAGAAGACCAAAGTCTCAGTGACTGAGCATGTCGTTGAAGTTTCTACCCTCAATAAACCGAGCACTTCTACAAGTACGAATGAAGTTAAGGATTCAAGAATGGTTAATGAAGGAGAAATGGCTTTGGTAACTTCGAATGTGACTGCCACATCAACTATAACGCCTCTAAAGGTTGAGATTTCAGTTGTTAAGACTGATTCTGATGCTGAGATGAAGGCTACAGTCCTTAAGGAAAAAACAAAAGATGTAATCCTAGAAGATATCAAGAAGAATTTTAAGGACAAGGGGCAGGTTCGAGACGAAATTCAGAAGCAACTGTTCAAGGATGAAGATGAGGATGGCAAGAATGACAATAATACTAAGGAAGATGATAAAAAACATGATTCTGTCAAAACCAATTTCGAAATC
Organism: Candidatus Tayloriibacteriota bacterium; assembly: GCA_043742445.1. Lineage (GTDB taxonomy): Bacteria > Patescibacteriota > Minisyncoccia > Phycocordibacterales > PALSA-1337 > CAIOGI01. The sequence continues at coordinate 1,304 of JAYTYJ010000013.1, forward strand.
AAGTCAGACTCAATGAAAAGAGATGAAGAAAAGAAGGATCGAAAAGAAATAAAGTCAGAAGAAAAAAGAGGAAAAGAAAAGAAAGAAGAAACAATCAATGAAGCACCTAAAAAAGTAGCTCTAGTTGTAGAAAAGGAAAAAGAGGAAGAGAAGAAAGAAAGCGCAGATAAACAGTCCAGAACAAATGAAAATAATAATGATAATAATGGAAGCGTGATTCAAGCACCACAAGGGAGCGCAGTCGCCAAGATGAGCGAAGAACAATATTTCACAAAATTTGAGCCCCTCTTTATTACTTATTTCTACATTGAGGATGAGACTACATTTTGTAATATAAAACTAAGTCCTGAAGAAAAAGTTAACGCCATTACTTCGTTTGCAAGAAACAATGGCTATCCAATAGGCAGAGATCTTCTGCCATTTGCTAAAGCTCTTGCTTCCTACTGTGAAAAGAAGGATGAATCCTTAAAGAAAACCTTACAGAGTAGGTTCGATGAGGAATATCCGTATTAAATGATAGTGTATTAAAACATGAAGTTGTCAGTTGTGAGCATAAAGAAATATATATACGAAATCATAGGATTCGTGGGTATATTTTTTATTCTCTGCCTTGTTGCATTCTCCCAAAGAGGTTTGGAGTTTACAAAAAGGGTTTATGATCCGCTTCGTACCACAGACGAACGCAAAGAAGTGGTTTTAGTTGGAATCGATGATGCCAGTTTACAAGAAATTGGTGCTTGGCCATGGAACAGGGAAGTGATTGCCAATCTTACTGATATTTTGATGAAGGCGGGGGTAAAGACTATCACATACGATGTGCTTTTTTTGGAGAAGAGAGCTGGAGATGAAGCTTTCGCTAAAGTCTTATCAACCTCAAACGCAAATATAATTCTAGGCGCTAAAATGGCTAACGGAAACTATTATGAAAGTTTTTTTGTGGATGGAAAAAACAAAAATGTAATATCAGCTATAGCAAATGTTGACCCAGACACAGATGGTAAGGTGAGAAATTATCCACAGTCCTTTGAACGAAATGGAGAATGCATAAGCACTCTTGCAGAGACTTCCTTTATGTTGGCCACACACGCCAAAGCAAACTGCAAAAATATTTCTAAAGGTTATTTTAGATACCCTGAGCACATTACTTCATACTCTGTGTCACAAATTCTTAGAGGAGAATTTAATAAGGAGTTGCTTAAAAATGCGACAGTTTTTATTGGGGCATTTGCGCTTGATCTTAATGATAGTTTCATATCTTTAAAAGGGGAAAAATTCCCGGGCGTCTATATCCACGCAAGTATTTTCACCTCTCTACTCAACCAAGAATTTGATACAGATATTTCGATCCCACTCTCTATTTTGATTATGTTTCTTTTTGCTCTAGCAGCATCTTATATCATCCTCACCGTGCAAAAAATATCTCACCAGGTGCTGGCTATGGCGCTCCTCCTTGTCCTTAGTTTAATCTTAGCACTTGTTATGTTTTCAAATAGTATGCTTATACCATTCCCGTGGATATTCATAACGCCGTTACTTATGGGAGGATATATGACGCTCTTTAAGATAAAGCACGAGAAGCGACAGAATGAATATGTGAGAAATATTTTTTCCAAATATGTAAACAAGGATATCTTGACGAAACTTACCCGCTCAAATGAACCAGTCGTACTTGGGGGCGAGAGGCGAGATATCACGGTGCTCTTTTCTGACTTGCGGGGGTTCACTACATTTTCTGAGACTCTAACACC
>JAYTYJ010000014.1:0-13461 GCA_043742445.1 Candidatus Tayloriibacteriota bacterium
CCGATCTCCCATGTATATCGTGAAAATGGAATAGAATGTCTATCGATCATTATTTCTTCACCTTTTCTGAGTAGTCGCCTATTTTCGCTTGATATTTCAAACTTACTTAAATCAATACGTGCAGAACGAGTTTGATGCATTATTCCTTTATCTATACGAGTAAAAACAAAGCCGTTGTTATACATACGACTTATACTTTCATACGAATCGTCCATTACTTTTTCTTCTTTCCAATGCAGATATTCCATAATTAGTGTAGTGCTAGCCACACTCCGAATACGACAAATATAAAGTGTATAATCCAGAAACGCATAATAGTTTTTTCTTCACTCCATCCTTTTATTTCAAAGTGATGGTGAAGTGGTGCCATGCGAAAAATTCTTCTACCTATAGTAAATTTCCCTACGATTTGGATGACAACACTTAAGGCTTCAATGTAAAAAACAAATCCTAGGAAAAATATTGATCCTATTTCGCCGATAGCTATAGTATTCACTGCAAAGAGCGCACCAAGTCCGAGAGATCCAACATCACCCATCATAAAGCGGGCAGGTTTAATATTGAAATAAGTATAGGTAACGAGAGCGCCGACAGTTACTCCATTTAAAATAGCGATTTCAGAGAATCCATTTATCCAACTTAAAATAATTAAAGCACTGAAAGATGTAATGAGCATTCCTCCGGCAAGTCCATCCATACCGTCTGCAATGTTGACTGCATTGGCAGTAAACATAACAATCAAAATAATCAGTGGAATAATAAGCCAACCTACGTAGATATCATAATCAAATGGTAAATATATATAATGCCATGCAGTGCCAAGCTTGTCGTAGATCCACCATGCAGTTATTGAGCCGGCGGCAAACTGGAGAAGGAGTTTTTCGTGAACATGGATTCCCTTGCTCGTTCGTGAACCAATCCATACCGAAGTCCTTTTAAACATCGACCATGGTAATGTGATTATATACCAGAGTCGCATTTTAAAATCTTTATGAACCTTGATGAGAGTAAAAATCTGTTTAATTTTTCTAGAACGACGTTCTACTCCAAAAACATTCAAGAGATCGTCTATGGCACCAAGTAGGGCAGATAGAAGCATTACACCGATAGGTACCCATGTATAATTTCTGTTCCAGTTGAAAAAATAGGTAAGTATGGCAACAGTTATGATTACAAGAAGACCACCCATTACAGGTGTTTTATCTTTGCCTTTTTGAGAAGCTATATTCTCGAGCTCCTTTTTCTGGCCTTTTACTATATTAAAACGATAGAGAAACCATATTAAAATTGGAGACCAGATAAAGGCTACAATACAGGATAAAAGAGTGAAACTCAGTATGCTGGCTAGATCTGCTGTCCCTTCTAATATACTTATCATATAGGGCTTAGATTAGCATAAAATGGCTTATATGTTAATCTTATTAGATGGACACTAAAGTCATATCTGAGGGCGCTTTAAAGGTCATAGAGGCCTATAGAGACATTCCCTATTTTAATAATAAAACCATTGGTCGTCGAGCTGGTTTAAAGGTAGAAATTGGAAAAGGCAGTGTGAGAGAGATTTCTGAAGAGATTGAGGATATTGCGTCATTACAAAGAATAGATATTAAGGTTCTGGATTCGAGTGAATATAAAAAGTTTCTGGTACAAAATGATATCGGCATAGAATGTTCTGGTTTTGCATACTATATTTTAAATGAAGAAAATAATAGTCGTGGAAGGGGAAATTTAGAACGGTATTTAAAGTTTCCTTTTGGTACAGGAATTATTGGTAGTATTAGGGCGAAACTAAGACCAATTGAGAATTTAGACGTCAAAACATTTGCACATGAAAAAAATAGTCATTTTATTTTAATAAAAGATGCACAAGTTGGTGATATCATCACTATGGTGAAGTGTAGTGAGGATGGAGGGAGGGATCATATCCTTATTGTTTATCAAATAGATTACGAAGGCTTATTACCAAAAACTCTCTATTACATTCACGCTATCGCTTGGCCATCTGATGGGGAATTCGGGCATGGAATACATAAAGGTAAAATAGAAATTATAGATTTAGATAAAAATTTGGTTGATCAAAGATGGATTGAGCTAGAAAAAGAAGGTGAAGAAAATTACACTCATACAAGAGCTAGAAAATCTATAAATGAATTGAGAAGATTAAATTGGTTTTAATTAAGTATTAAGGTAGTTATTTGATCAAGTGCAGGATCTCTTTTCCTTTCGAATTAAATTTATTATGTGTTTCCATGATTCCTCTAGAAGATTGAATTCGTGCAAGATCTTCATTATTTTTTTCGTTTAGATATGAGATGACTCTATATCCAACACTTAAAAATTCATCCGTATAAATTTTTTTGATTGTCGATGTAACTCTTTGTAGAATCTGTGAGCCATCATTTATTTGGATAAGAGATGAATTTATAGGGACTCCAGTCAGAACATCAAAGTGCGCTTGAAAAGTCGTCAAACCTTCCGCATTAAAACTTTTTTGCAAGATCGACTCGTAAGTCGTGCTCGCTGGTTGGCGAGCATTTATTTCTATTAGGTGAAGCGTATTTCTTTCTTCATCCAAGATAACGTCGATTCCGAAAAGCCCTTTCCAGCCAGATATCTGCATCCTTTTGCCAACTTTTTGAGCAAGAAGACTGAAATCTTCTAATTGAGCTTCGCTTAAAATTGTATGGGGAAGACCCCAGTCATTTCCTATGGTACTCAAAGGATTTTCAGTAAAAGGTAGGATGCCAGTGATTTGATAGCTGATATTACCAAGTAAAATATCAGTCTCTGTTACAACTATGTTTATGGTAAACATCGGTCCTTTTATAAAATCAGTTACTCGAGCTTCACGTTTCGGAAATTTTTCTTTTAAGGCACTGAGCTCTTTTTCATTTCTTACGAGAACTGTCCCTTCGCCTGTATGTCCATGTGCCCATTGAAGAATAAAGGCATTTTTATTCCATGTAATATCTTTGGTTTCTTGAATCTTGTGCGGAGGTAAAAAAGAGGTAAGATCGTCAAGCCACTTCACTTGAGTGATTTTGTTTTCTATTTTTTCAGCGAGATCAGCACTTGGATTTAAAAGAATCCAACCCTTTTCTTTGCAAAGTTCTTCTATTTGAATATTATTTTTAAAAACTAGTATGTGTCCATCATACTGGTTGATTATTTCTTGTACTTGTAGATGTTGAAGGAGTTCATAGGTACTCAAAATCTCACCTGAATCTATAAGAAAAATGTTATCTGGATAGCACTTTTTCATATCTTCGGCATAGGGTGAATTATTAGTTACTATGTAGTACTCTCCTTCAGGAGTTTTTCCCATTGCCCTTTCAATATCTCTTGTGATATATAGAATGCTTGCCATATAGATAGTGTAGTATATTATATCGTAATGTCTACTTTTTATGTTATTGCAACTCCAATAGGTAACCTCGAGGATATTACGCTTCGAGCCATTCGTATTCTTAAAGAAGTCGATATTGTATTATGTGAAGATACGAGAGTAACAAAGAGAATTTTTGAAAAGTATGGAATTTCAACACCAATGTTGAGTTATCACGCTCAAAGCGGAGAAACAAAGGTTGAACTTATTTTAGAAAAAATAGAAGAGGGTAAAAATATAGCCCTTGTGACTGACGCTGGGACACCAGGAATTTCTGATCCCGGATCATTACTTATATCAACTATTAGAGAAAAGTTTATCGATTTTAAAATCGAAGTAGTCCCAGGTCCATCTGCTTTGACTGCCGCACTTTCTATATCTGGAGTCCCAATACACGAATTTATTTTTCTTGGATTTATGCCACATAAAAAAGGAAGAGAAACTTTATTTAAAGAAATAGCGACTTCTGGTAGAACTATTGTTTTTTACGAATCGACGCATAGAATTTTAAAGACCCTTGATTCTTTGAAGAAAATTCCGAAGAAGATTACAATTGTCCGAGAGATAACAAAAATTTATGAAGAAGTTTTACAGGGAAGTGCTGAAGAAGTTTTGAAGATCATTACTGAGACTCCTGAAAAGCAGAAAGGAGAATTCGTAGTTATTGTATCTGTAAAGTAAAACAAGTATAATGTTTATTATGTCAAAAAGACAAATATTATTCTTACTTGGGATTTTGGTAGCAGTATTCCTTTTTCTCGGAGTACCTTCGCTTTGGCATAAGATTATTGCTGTCATTTCCGGATTAATTATCATTCTGATTTCCTATAACCTTCCTCACGAAAAGAGAGAAAACAATAACGATTCTTCAAATATCTGATGATTAGAGTGTTGTATGTAGTGACAGTAGTTATTTGTATAGGACTGTTCGTTATTACTTACATTTCTCCATTTGAATATGAAACACATAGAACTGAGAATATTTCTCAGGCCACAACAACAATTCCAGCGCCTTTTGTCGTCACTCATATAAAAACACCGATACCCCTTAAGGCTATTTATATGTCGAGCTGGGTTGCTGGTAGTACAAAACTTCGAAATAATCTCGTCGATCTCATAGATAAGACCGAGATCAATGCTGTGGTTATCGATATTAAAGATTACACTGGAAGAATTAGTTTTGATGTTGATAACCCGAAGCTTCAAGCGTATGGATCTGTAGAAAGACGAATCCCTGATATAAAAGAGTTTATCGGTATACTTCACGATAAAGGGATTTATGTTATTGGCAGGATTTCTTCATTTCAAGATTCTTTTCTCGTGCATTCTAAACCTGAGCTAGCTGTTACTGATAAAGCTGGGAAGTTGTGGAGGGATCGAAAAGGAATCAGTTGGCTTGATGTCGGTGCTAAACCTGTTTGGGATTATCTAACACTCATTGGAGAAGAATCATACGCTGCAGGTTTTGATGAATTAAATTTTGATTATATTCGTTTTCCATCAGATGGAAATATGAATGATATTGCTTTTCCATTTAGTAAAAGAAAAAGTAAGCCAGAGGTTCTGAAAGAATTTTTTGCATATCTTGATACTACATTTCATGAGAAGAAAATTCCTATTTCTGCAGATCTTTTCGGTATGACAACATCAAGTGAAAATGATTTAGGTATCGGACAGGTTTTAGGTAATGCACTTATCCATTTTGATTTTGTAGCGCCGATGGTATATCCCTCACATTACCCACCAACTTTTCTAGGGTATGCAAGACCTGCAGAGAAGCCGTATGAAGTCGTGAAGTATGCTATGGATAAAGCTATTGAGAAATCCTATATTGCAAGTACGACAGCTACAAAGTTACGACCATGGTTGCAGGATTTTAGTATTGGTGGAGTCCATTACACTTCAAATATGGTGCGTGCTCAGATCCAGGCAACTTATGATTCAGGCTTAACGAGTTGGATGTTGTGGAATGCTTCAAACGTTTATACAACTACTGCTCTGCAGACTGCTAGTTCGACTGTGCATAACTAGAGGCTAAAAAGATTGACGATTTAATAAATCCTAGTATAGTTACTGTCCAGATGTTCAGATGAATGTGTCTGACGGCACAGTCGGTTCATCAACTAACGTTCGAAGCATCACCTAATATGTCCGGAGAAAAAGCACAGACTACCACAGAAACGATCCTGGGTCGTAAGTTTGGGATCCCCATGAAAGAAGTGGATTCCGCTAATACTGATCCCTGTGGTTCTCCGTGTGAGATTAAATACGGAAAGCATAGTAAGATGCATCTCACTCAACCCAAAACTCGAAGAGAACTTTTCTCGTTACTGCGGGAGTCTTGTCTGGGAAAAGCCTAACATCGCCATCGATGATCATCCTTCCCAGGCTCTGATCGTCAACAATCCCCCAGAGGTGCTTCGTCTAACGACGGCGCGTCTCTAGGGGATTCGTTTTTATACAGAGATGGGTTATAATTAACCTAATGAAAAAAATACTTTTTAAATCAGGTTTTACGTTAGTAGAATTACTTGTCGTCATTGCAATAATAGGAATTTTAACTGCTATTGTTGCTTCCAACTTTACAAGCGCTCGAGCACGTGCACGAGACGCTAAAAGAATTTCTGATATTAATCAAATACAACTGGCACTTGAACAAGCTTTTGATAAGTGTTCGGTTTTCCCTACCGATATCGTAAATATTAATGATAATATCAGCGGATGTATCGTCCCTGGAACACCATTTAGTACCTTTATTTCGGTAGTTCCTAAAGATCCTATAACTCTTGCTTCATACGATTATGTTTTGTCGGGCACAGATTATGTATTAAGAGCTAAATTGGAAATAAATAGCACGGCACTTGTTGATGATATTGACGGTGCTCCACTAGGTCAAGCTTCTGGTTATTGCGATGATTCACCGAATTACTATTATTGTATCCAACCAAAATAGATGCAAGGTTTTTTCTTCACTTTTTCATTTGTCCTAGGTACTCTCATAGGTAGTTTCTTAAATGTAGTTGCGCTAAGATTTAATACAGGCATGACATTAAGAGGTAGATCAAAATGTTTTTCATGTGGAAAAAATCTAGAGTGGTATGAACTCGTGCCAGTTTTCAGTTTTTTATTTCAAAATGGTAAGTGTCGAAAATGCAAAAGCCTGATATCGTGGCAATATCCGACTATAGAAATATTAGGTGGAATTTTATTTATTTTGATTTTTTATTACTTCCCTCCATTTACAGTTGAAGCTGGAGTTAACACACTCTTTTATCTATTCATTACGTGTTTGCTTTTGATTATCACAATCTACGACATTAAACATAAAATTATTCCTGACTCACTAGCCTACACTTTTGCAGCCATTGCTTTTATCAAGTTATTTTTTGCTCCAGACCTTTCTTGTATCATTCCTACAACTTCAGCCCTCATCGCTGGACCACTTTTAGCCTTGCCCTTCTTTTTGATGTGGCTTATATCAAAGGGTACATGGATGGGACTCGGGGATTCAAAACTAGTACTAGGGATAGGTTGGACACTTGGGCTTATGTCTGGACTATCTGCTATTGTATTGGCATTTTGGATAGGTGCTGTAGTAAGTGTTGTATGGATGTATGTCGTATTTAGAAAAGTAAAATCTCGTTATGAAATTCCTTTTGGACCCTACTTAGTAATTGGAATGTACATTGTATTGTTTTGGGGAATTAGGGTGATTGAATTACCTCTATGAAAATAAAAGAAACTCATGATAAAAAGAAAAAAGGATTTACAATAGTTGAGCTTCTCGTTTCGATTGCAATCTTCGCTTTAATGACAGCACTTCTACTTTCAAAATACGGAACCTTCAATCAGGGTGTAATATTAACAAATTTGGCATACGATGTAGCACTCACTATACGAAACGCTCAATCTTATGGTTTAAATGTAAAAAGCGCTAGCAGAGACAGCGATCTTTTTAGTTATCCTTACGGGGTTCACTTCGACTCGAGTAGCGCTAATAATACTAAATTTATTTTCTTTGCTGATGTAAATAGTAATGGACTTTATGATGTCGGTACGGACACTATAATTTCTCAAACAACCATAACTAGAGGGAGTAAAATATCGATTCTATCTAGACCAGATGGTGGAAGTATAAACCCACTTGATATTAGCTATAAAAGACCCGATCCAAATGCTATTATATATGGTAACAACAATACTGGTACAGCATATACATCTGCAAGGATACAAATAATGGCAAGTGATGGTGTGAGTATAAAAACTATATCGGTTAGTTCGAATGGTCAAATATCAGTTCAATAATATGAAAACTTTATCAATTTCAAAATCATTAAAAAGTGGATTTACACTTGTAGAAATCATTATTTCGCTTGCTATCTTTACTGTTGTAGCATTAGTAGCGATCGGGGCTTTGTTAAGAGTTATGGATGCAAATAGAAAATCATTGAGTCTAAAGACCGCTATCAATAACCTTAACTTTTCTCTTGAATCGATGTCTCGTGAAATGAGGCTTGGTAGTAAATACTATCTAGGTACAAGTATTGGGTCTGGAATTAGTAGTTCATACGCTGCCTTTCCGACTACAGGAAATCTAGAATATAGAACTGGAGATTGGTTTATTGCGTTTACTTCTTCAAAGACGAGTAATGTGGGTGGTACATGCAACCTAATTTATGTCTATAGATACAATTCTACGACTAAAAGACTTCAGAAAGGCCAGCAGAGTGATTGTGCAGACACTGTTACTGATAGTGATTTCCAAGATGTAACATCTCCGGATCTCTTTATTACTAGTGCAGTAATTAACGTTGATGCTAATAGTCAACCATTTGCACTTGTCTTGTTTAATGGATATACAGGAATCAAAACAAAAGATAAAACTGAATTTTCTCTTCAAACCAGAGTATCACAAAGAATAAAATGATAAATAAAAATTATAATAAAGGCTTCACAATCGTAGAGACACTAGTTGCTGTTACCATCTTAATGATTTCTATTGCTGGTCCGTTGACGATAGCAAATAAGAGTCTGATGGCTGCTATCTATGCTAAGGATCAGGTTACTGCATCATTTTTGGCACAGGATTTGATGGAAGATATAAAAAATCAAAGAGATGGAGCTCTTGCGGCTGGGACAAGTTTTGGTACATGGGTTTCGAATTATAATGCGAATGTAAATAATTGCGTAGTATCTCCATGTACTTTGGGCATCAGCGCCTTTGATGGAACATATGTAAATTATACTTCTGGGATAAAGACAAAATTTTCTAGGCAAGGCGTTGTAACTTTATATAATGGCAGTATACCTGAGGCAGCAGTTACCGTAACTGTCCAGTGGGATGGTCAAAAAAACTCAGTCACTCTAACAGATGATTTATTTGACGTAGCATTATGATGTGCAAAAATTTACAAAAAAATAAGGGCTACACACTTCTTTTTGCCGTCCTTGTGTCTGCGCTTACATTATCTGTTGGTATTTCTATTTTAAATATAAGTAAAAAAGAATTTTTACTTGCTTCATCTGCACGAGAATCTACAACAGCTTTTTATGCAGCAGATAGTGGAATAGAATGCGCCGTCTATTATGATAATCAGTCCAATTTTTCAGTCTTAGATGATAGTTTCAAAAACTCAGTAAATTGTGCTGGTTCTAGTGTGGGTAATCCTACTTATACAAGCGGTTCACCTCGAATCTATACTTTCGATATTAATATTAATGGTATTTCTTGTGCAAGAGTTTTTATTAAAAAATACATAACTGGGGGTCAAATAAGTACTAGTATTGAGTCTCGGGGTTACAATGTCGGTGTAAATAAAGTTACAAACACCTGTGTTGGAACTAGTCCAAAGAAAGTTGAACGCGCTTTATACTATACGTACTAAATGATATCCTTAAGGATATGAAAGAAGTAAAGGATAGAGCTCGAAAATTGCGCGAAATATTGGATAAACACCGCTATTTATATCATGTTTTAGATAAGCCGGAGATTTCTGATCAAGCTTATGATTCTTTGTTTAAGGAGCTGAAGAATATTGAGGCTGTACATCCAGAACTTATCACTTATGATAGTCCAACTCAAAGAGTTGGTGATGAGCCTTTGAAGGAATTTAAAAAGGTAACTCATACCACAGCTCAATGGTCTTTTGACGATGTCTTTGACATTGAAGATTTAAAAAAATGGGAAGAAAAGGTGAGGAACTTTATGAAAAAGAGTGGTATCGAAGATCAAAAGCTCGATTATTGTTGCGAGTTAAAAATTGATGGTTTGAAAGTTGTCTTGACTTATAAAGATGGAAAATTTATCCAAGCAGCTACGCGTGGAGATGGTAATGTGGGTGAAGATGTCACTTCAAATATTAAAACTATTCAAAGTGTGCCGCTCTCTTTAACCAAAAAAATAAATATAAATGCTGTTGGAGAAGTCTGGCTTTCAAAGAAAAAATTAAAAGTTATAAATATAGAAAGAGAAAAAGCTGGTGAAGCAGTTTATGCTAATACTAGAAACTTGGCTGCAGGTTCATTGCGCCAGCTTGATCCAAAGATCACCGCTTCACGGAAACTTGATACATTTATCTATGACACTGATGATAATTCAGAGATTAAGAGTCAAGCAGAAGAGCTGATGTATTTGAAAGACCTCGGTTTTAAAATAAATCCATATACCGAGGTTTTTGATTCTATAGATGGAATTCAAAAGTTTTACGAAGAATGGACAAAGAAGAAAGATAATTTGGAATATGAGCTTGATGGAATTGTGATAAAAATAGATTCTCTAAAGATTCAAAAGACTCTGGGATATACAGGTAAAAGTCCTCGTTGGGCTGTGGCATATAAGTTCCCAGCAGAACAAGTGACTACAGTCATGGAAGATATTGTTTTGCAGGTTGGAAGAACGGGGGTTGTAACACCAGTGGCACATCTTATACCTGTGCGAGTGGCCGGTTCCACTGTCTCTCGAGCAACTTTACATAATGAAGATGAGATAAAGAGACTTGATGTTCGAATAGGTGACACCGTCATCTTACAAAAAGCGGGAGATGTAATACCTGATATCGTCTCTGTTGTTTATGGTCTACGTCCTAAAGATTCAAAAGCATATGTTTTTCCTAAAAAAGTGTCTGCATGCGGTGGTGATGGAAGTATAGAAAGAATTCCGGGTGAGGTTGCCTGGAGATGCGTTTCGAAAGATTCATTTGATCAAAATAGTCGAAAGTTCCACTATTTCGCCTCAAAGAAATGTTTTGATATCGATGGGATGGGTCCAAAGATTTTGGACGTCTTACTTGAAGAAAATTTGATTACTACTTTTGATGATATCTTTACGCTGAAACGCAGTGATCTTTTAGCATTACCTCGTTTTGCAGAAAAGTCAGTCGATAATCTTTTAGCTTCAGTCGAAAAAGCTAGAAATGTGACGTTGCCTAGATTCCTCGCTTCTTTATCGATTCCGCAAGTTGGAGAAGAGACGGCATACGATATTGCCAAACATTTTGGATCAATAGAAAAAATAGGAGAAGCCAATTATGAAGAAATAGAAGCAATCTATGGAGTGGGACCAATTGTTGCTAAAGCACTTTTTGACTATTTTAAAAATGGAGAAAATAAAAAACTCATTAAAAATCTTTTGAAGCAAATCACGCTCGAAAAAGTTCAAACAGGTGAGACCAACCTCAAACTTTCAGGAAAATCATTTGTCTTTACCGGAACACTGACGATTGATCGGGTGGCGGCACAAGAAACTGTACGAAAGCTTGGTGGGGAAGTATCAAGTTCAGTTTCAAAGAATACGACCTACGTAGTGGCAGGAGAAAATGCAGGGTCGAAGTTGGAGAAAGCACAGAGTTTTGGGGTAACTATCTTGACTGAGGAAAAGTTTGGGGAGATGGTGAAATAGAAAATAAATGATTCACGAAAATACATTCAAGAAAGTTGATTTCAATGGAGCAAAGGGACTTGTGTTTCTTGGTGAGAAAATTTTGACGTATCGTCGAGATTATAAAACAGAAAATAAGCCTGGTTGCATTGATCTACCTGGTGGAGGACGCGAAGGAGATGAATCACCCTTTGAGACTTTCCAGAGAGAAGTTAAAGAAGAGTTTGGGTTGAGCCTTACGAAGGAGAATATTCTTTTTTCCTGCCCTCATCAGAGTGTTATTGATCCTGCCAAGGAATCATATTTTATTGTTGCAAAACTTTCTGAAGTAAGGGTTGGTGATGTTGTTTTTGGAGATGAGGGAGTAGAATGGTTTTTTATGGATCCCGAAGAGTTCATTTCTAGGTCTGATGGTATTGAACGACAACAAAAGAGGGTCTCCAGTTATTTAAAAAGAAACCACATACATGAGTGAGGCCTAAGATACTTTCTCAAAATATAAATCAAATATGTCGTGTACGATATATTTAGGTCTATTTTTATGTCGTATATGATATAAATAAAGTTTAATTACTTATAAACTTCATGATCTCCCATTGAATCTTTTACAAAAGTCGGTTTAAAGAAAACACTAAGCATTTTGGAACTTCTTAGCTATAGAATATTCTTACTATTATGTCAAATATTCTCCTGCACATAAAATCTATGCTACAATCTCCTCATGATAACCGTCGCCGAGATCGAAAAACTAGCTCAACTATCGCGCATTAAGCTCGATGAAGGGGAAAAGCAAGACCTTACGAAAGAGATAGACTCTATTTTGACCTATATAGATCAGATAAAAAAGGCGACTGTCGATATCGACCATACACCTACCGTCGGTGCAGTTCACAACATCGTCCGACCAGATGAAGCTCGAGTTTTACCGAAAGAAGATAGAGAAGCTATCCTTAAAGAAGCTCCACAAAGAGAAGGGGATTTTATTGCGGTCAAAAAGATAATTGCTCAAGATTAATATAACCATATGATTGATCTTAAAAATCTCACAATCACAAAAGCTCATGAAGATATGAAAAGTGGAAAATATTCTGCTGTTGATTTGACTAAAGCGTATCTAGAAGAAATTAAAAATAAAAATACAGAGATTAATGCATATCTAGAAGTATTCAAGGATGCTGAAGAACAAGCAAGAGCAGCAGATGAAAGATTTAAGGCTGGAACGGCAACCCTTTTAACTGGAATTCCATTTGCAATAAAAGATAATATTTTAATAAAGGGACGACGAGCAGGATCAGCTTCAAAGATTTTAGAAAACTATCATGCAACCTACGATGCAACAGTTATAGAAAAGTTAAAAAAAGAAGGAGCGGTATTTCTCGGAAGAACTAATATGGACGAATTTGCCCTTGGAGGATCGACAGAAAAGTCTGCCTATGGAGTAACACGAAATCCACATGATCTCGAAAGAGTCCCAGGAGGGACATCTGGAGGATCAGCGGCAGCTGTTGCGGCGGATATGTGTTTGGTAGCTCTAGGTTCAGATACGGGAGGATCAGTACGACAACCCGCAGCTTTTTGTGGAGTCGTAGGACTCAAGCCGACATATGGAGCGGTATCACGTTCTGGACTTATGGCAGCAGTCTCTTCTTTTGATCAAATTGGGCCAATTACAAAAAACGTAGAAGACGCAAAGATTATTTTTGAAGCTATACACGGAAATGATCCTCTTGATTCAACGACTCTCTCAAAAGATACCTACAAGAGAAAAGAAATTGCAAAACCAATTATTGGAATTTTAAAGTCTCTTTTAAATCAAGGAGGAATTGATAAAGAAATCTTGGCTAACTTTGATCAATCAATCGAAAAACTCAAAAAACTTGGATATGAAGTGAGAGATATTGAAATTCCAACAGCCGCTCAAGCATTACCTGTTTATTATATCCTCAATTTTGCTGAAGTAAGCTCAAACCTTTCTCGCTTCGATGGTGTTCGATTTGGCCTGCATAAAGATGGAAAAGATGGAATCGATGACTATTTTGAAACAAAAGGCGCTGGATTTGGAAAGGAAGCTCGACGAAGAATCCTCCTTGGGACATACGTGCTTTCTTCTGGATATTACGATGCCTACTATAACCGTGCCAATGCACTACGCAGAGTTATCACCTCTGACTTTGAGAAAGCATTTGAAAAAGTTGATATA
>JAYTYJ010000015.1:0-5214 GCA_043742445.1 Candidatus Tayloriibacteriota bacterium
CAGACTGGTCTGTAGGTGTCCATACAAGGTTATAAAAATTACTTGGAGAACCGGTGTCTATGGTTGAAGATTCCAAAGTTCCACTTGGATTATACGAACCAAAAACATTCTTTAATTTCAATTCACCTGTCGGACTAGAAACATCCACATTTCCATCATCAGTAAAATATTTTGTTACATCAGCAAAATTTACTTGGCCACTTCCTCCAGACCAATCTGTTTGATTTATAAAACCACGTCCTGTTGTCTGACTTACATTATATGCACCATTAGTTATCTGAATAGAAGCATTTGTTACAGGAAGTTTAGTCACAGAATCCTTAACTGTAATCAAAAGACTTTCGGCATTTTTTGGTTTAACGATCAATGCAACATTTTGAGTCGTATTTGCACCAAGACTTATAGAGTTAAGTGGATTAATACCGATAATATCATAAGATCCATCGATACCCGTTACAATATAAGAATCCCATTCCATAGAATAATTTGAATAAGTACCTGAACCGTTTGTAATTAGATTTTGAGAATATTTAGGAATATTAGAACCAATATTCTTAAGTCCGCTTAGAGCAAAATCAATACCTGGCACGGCACTACAATCTGAAGTCACACTTGAGAAAGTAAGTGTTGAGAGTTTGTCGATTGAAAAACTGATTTGAGTCAATTGTTGGACTATGACTGTAGCATTAGGCTTCGTGGGACTAGGATTACCAATAGCCCCTGTAGGATAGGTTTGATCAGTGGAATATCCAGTTTTAGTAACCGTTATTTTATACGCATTAGATGCTGGAGGCACATCTACAATGGTCAGTAAACCATCAATATCTGTAACATCATCTATCGTAATAGTTGATGATGCATTTACAAGGTGCACTGCAGCATCGGGAACTGGCACACCATTTGAATCAAATACTTTTATGAGTAATGCACCATTAGTAGAAGCTGTTTCCAAATTTTTAGGAGCTACGGTAGTACTCAAACTAACTGAATTAAAGCTCTGGCATGTAGCACAGGTTATTTCTACATCAACTCCTTTATTATCAGCGGGAGAAAGGTCGTTTTTTGTACTACTACCAATTTGACCATCAAAAGGTACATCAATATTTCGTATTGTGGTCGTTACAGTGAAAGTGAGGCCCCCTCTAACAAGAGTCTGCACATGCGGTACTTTACCATTTGGGATACCTCCTGGGATTCCAACGTCTGCATATGAGAGATTTCTAATAATTTCAAATTGTTCATTGGCCAGATTGAGAGCTAAAATCTTATATTGATTTTGATTTATCAAAAGAAAAAGACTTACGTAAGCTTGGTATGAGGCTGTAGCAATAACTAAAAATACTCCAATACCGACAATAGCCTCAACGAGAGTAAATCCACGATTTTTTAAAATATTATATAACATTTACAAGTGAATACATTGGTGAAATCATAGCGACAGCAAAAAATCCAACCGCAGCTCCCATAATGACCATAAGGAATGGCTCGATAATGGTAGACATATCTTTTGTCTTTTGATCTACATCATCTTCGTAATATGTAGCTACCCCGATCAACATTTCCCCTATTTTTCCTGTTTCTTCCCCCACACTCATCATCTCTCCAAGAAAAATGGGGTAAAATTTTTCATTTTCAGTGAAGACCTTAGAAATAGGTTCTCCTTTTTGTATCGCCTCACCTGCTTTTTTTAAGATATCTTTATAATGTACATTTTGAATAACCTCAGTAGTGATTCTGACAGATTCAACAACATCAACACCTGAACTCAAAAGCGAAGATAACGTCCTAGCTGTTCTAGCGGAGTTTACTTCTTTCACAAGATTCCCGATAATTGGAATTTTTAATATTGCATAATGGATAACATTTTTCCCTGACGGCTTTTTTGACCAAATCATAAAAACTCCTACCACAACACAAAATACAGAAAATACTACCAGTCCGTGATCTCTAAGAGTGGAACTCATGAAGAGAATAAACCTTGTCGAAGCAGGTAACTCAACATGCAAATCAAGGAATGTTTTCATAAGCGTCGGGACGATATAAGTCAACATCAAAATAGCCACGAGACCCATAGCTATGAACACGATACTTGGATACATCATCGCACCTTTTATTCTCTTCTGCAGTGCATTAGATTTGTCCATCTGTAAACCCACAATTCTGAGTGACTCAGCGAGAGATCCACTTTGTTCTCCTGCAGCAACCATAGAAATGAAAATGGGTGTAAAGACATTTTTAAAATTACTCATAGCCTGACTTAATGTTTTACCTTCACTGATATCTTTCTGTAAAGAGACGAGGACTTTTTTCAAACTGATATTCTTTGCCTGTCGTTCCATAACATTCAATGCTCTAGACATCGCCAAACCGGCAGTGATCATTGAACCGAGATTTCGAGCAAAGTTTATTTTATCTTGTGGTTTAATTCTATTTAAAAATGGCAAGGAGATAGTGATACCCTTCAAAGAAAAACTTTTTCCGATTTTTTCAGTTACATCAATAGCCTCTTCACCAGATTCTTTAAGGATTTTATACAATTCATACCGATCATTGGCATCTTTTTCGCCTTTGTATATTTCTCCATCTGCTTTTTTTGCTTTATAAATGAAATGTGACATATATTTTATAGTATGACTACTCTGAGATAACTCGCAGTACTTCTTCTATAGTAGTAGTTCCCTGAACTGCATTAAATATACCATCTTCGAGCATTGTTATCATTCCTTCTTTTTTTGCTTGGCCTTCTATCTCTGAATTTGTCGAACCCTTAATAATCAAGTCCTTAATTGTTTGAGTGACCTTTAACACTTCATGTATTCCGACTCTACCCTTATATCCATCATCATCTTTAGAGGCAACCGGCTTCCAAAAAGGAATTTTACTCCAATCATCACTCGCTTTTACTATTTTTTCATCCTTAAGAACTTTCAAAACACGATCAAGATCAACGGTCTTAGCTAATACTGCCAATTGGTCTTTTGAAAGAATATATTTTTCTTTCTTATCTGAAAGTTTACGGACGAGTCTTTGAGCGATAATGATATTAATAGTTGAAACCAGCAAAAAAGATTCTATTTTCATATCTAAAAGTCTTGGTATTGCTCCAGCGGCGCTGTTCGTGTGAAGTGTTGAAAGCACCAAGTGCCCTGTAAGCGCGGCATTTACCGCTAGAGAGGCAGTTTCATTGTCTCGAATCTCACCTACCATGATAATATCCGGATCTTGACGGACAAGTGTTCGCAGTCCAGATGAAAAAGTAAAACCGATTTCAGGCTTAACTTGCGATTGATTGATTCTCTTCATCTGATACTCCACTGGATCTTCGATAGTAGAAATATTTACATCTGGTTGATTCAAAATATCCAATATAGTATATAGAGTTGTAGTCTTTCCAGAACCAGTAGGACCAGTTGTTAGAATCATACCCGTCGTGAGGTTTGTAGCGTTATGTATTCTTTCTAGCCCTTCTCCATGGAAACCGAGGTATTCCAGTGTAAAACCAGAAACATTTTCTCGGAGAAGTCGCATAACGGTCTTTTCACCATAATACGTAGGTAGAATAGAAACTCGGAAACTCACTTTTTCATTATTCATTTCAATTTTAAACCTACCATCCTGAGGAAGACGCTTTTCGTCTAGCTTTAGATTTGAAAGAACTTTAATACGTGCAGTAATAGAAGATTCAGCATTTTTTGGTAAAACCATAGCGTCATGGAGTAAGCCATCAATACGGTAACGCACCATCAATTGATCATCCATTGGCTCGATATGGATATCGGATGCATCTTGAAGGATAGCGTGTTTTAAAAGTGTATCGACTATACGGACAACAGGTAAATCCTCAGCGATTTTCTTTAAATCTTCTTCCGAAGCTGGTTCTCCAGATTCTTCAGCGATTGTCTTTAGTGTTGCCGACTCTTTTTGAATAATATCTCCAAATTCCGCTTTAAGACTCTTTTGATACTGGACAATAACATTTTTCATCGACCCAACATCAGTGAGTCGAGCAAGGATCTTGAGATTCACTTTTTTCTTTATAAAATCGATAGCTGAAAGGTCATCTACATCCAGCATAGCGACCTCCAGACTATCACTATCTTTTTTAAAAGCGACGATATTGTGAGTACGTGCAACAGGTTCTGGAATAAGAGAAAGAGTCTCAAAAGGAATTTTTCTTGTCTTCAGATCAACGAATGGAATACCGAGAACATATGCCTGCATACGTCGGAGATTATCTTCAGTGATTTTTCCTGAACTCACCAAGATTTCACCAATTCTTACCCCTTTTTTATCAGCCTCCTTTTGAGCAATTTCAAGGTCAGCTTTTGATACGAGATTCGAATCAATAATAAATTTATTTAACTGTGAATCTTCGATGAGCATAAAAAATCCAATATAAAAAATACCTTAGATTGATGTAAATTATAGCATACAACTTAATTAGTTACTGATGATTTACCAGAATCAACTATGTCAAAATCTCTTATAACCATATACCTATAAAAAGTAACTGAGGCTGAAATAAATACCGCAATTAAAAATATCCAAACTAGAATCTTAGATTTTTTATCCATAAAATATATAATACATTAAGAAGCGAGTATTTAAAATAAAATATGTTAGAATTTTATTACATTCATTATAGAAATAACTTATTCAATATTTTATGAATAATTTATATACCTGTAATATTCTTGAATCCACATACATCAATGCGACGAAACATGTACCCTCCCTTGTATATTATTCTCATATTCCACTAATAATAATTAGCACGATTATAACAATCTTCATCTTAGTAAAAGGAAAGAAAATTCTGTCTAATCAAGTTCTACTCTTAACACTCATTCCCTTCAACTTATGGATATTGTTTTCATTATTTTTCTGGGCGAGTACTAGAGCTGACATTATTATGACTGTATGGGCTTTTACACTATTAGTCGAACCTATTATATACATAGGGGGACTCTACCTGATTCAAGTACTAATAGAAGAAAAAGATATTTCTTTCAAACAGAAGATAATTTTAGGATTATTCTATCTACCTATAGTACTATTTTTACCTAGCAAACTAATGCTATCAAATTTTGACATTACATCCTGTTTGAGCATTGAGGGACCGATGGCAACTTACTATATTTTTATGATTGAAGCCTTATTTATCATCTGGATAATAATATATGTAATAAAAGCATTTATTAAAAATAAAAATCC
>JAYTYJ010000016.1:0-1553 GCA_043742445.1 Candidatus Tayloriibacteriota bacterium
TATTATAAGTAGCCCTAACAGTGGAAGTGAAAATAATATTTGGGGTCGTTTTAATTCTGTTGAAAGTGTAAAAAATAGCTCGGGTAATTTCAATTCCCTTGGAAGTAGCAGTAGTTCAAATCCTTATGATGGCAATAGTGCTACTTTCATTAATAATATCACTCCCAATGCTTGTGACACTATCAAGTGTCCACCTACTCAAACTTTTGTAAGTGACTCTTCAGGTGGACTTTGTGTAGATAATGTTTGCCCAACCGGAGAAGCTATGAATAGTGGTATCTGTAAAAAAACATGCCAATATAAGAATGTATGTAATAAAAAAGTTTCTGGTATCATGAAAGACAATGTCTGTGCCCCGGTATATCCAACGATTGTTAATAATAGTTGTGTTTCTATCAATGCAACAAATTCAACAGTGAGTCCAAATGGAGGAGTAAAGTTTGCTTGGAGCGTAGAACCATTGGCATCTGATATCATCAGTAGATGTGGCTTTGTAGACTCGACAACTGGTATACCAAAATCTATCGCTGGTCTAGAGAGACTTAACCCTATAACAACAGAAGGAGTTCCCATTAATAATATTCAAAATACTTCTCGCTTTTCTCTTGTGTGTAAATTCTTTAAAATTTCAACAGGCCTAAGTGCAGGGTCTGACGCTGCAGCAAATAAATGGATAAGAGTCTTGCGTACCGGAATAAAATAAAATTCAAAGTAAAAAAAGTAACAAAGATTAGCAAAAGCTAAAGACTAATTATGTGAAAGTCAAAAAAACATTGCTGCTAGATAGGTTGCTACCACTGGAAAATCTTACAAATTTGACTAAATTTGGTAAAAATTATAAATATTCTTATAAGAAGTCAATAGCAAATTACCTGTATTTATGTTAAAATATTGCAATCAAAAAACAAATAAAACAATCTAAATATATTTATGCAAAGAGACTATCCACTAAGCAAAGTTCGAAATTTTGGAATCATTGCGCACATCGACGCTGGTAAAACTACAACTTCCGAGCGTATTTTGTACTACACAGGTATGTCACACAAAATAGGTGAGGTGCACAACGGTGAGGCGACTACAGACTGGATGGAACAAGAAAAAGAGCGTGGGATTACTATCACTGCAGCAGCCATTACTTGTTTCTGGACGCCTACTCACTCTGTTGGTAACAAAGAAGCAAAACACAGATTCAATATTATTGACACTCCGGGCCACGTAGACTTTACTATTGAAGTAGAAAGGTCTTTACGTGTACTTGACGGGGCAATTGTAACTTTTGACGGCGTTGCTGGTGCCGAGCCACAGACTGAAACCGTGTGGAGACAAAGTGAAAGGTACCACGTACCAAGAATTTGTTTTATTAATAAATTAGATAGAACTGGTGCAAGTTTTGACAAATCTTACAAATCTATTTTGGAAAGACTAGACAAACGTGCTGCACGTGTACAAATGCCAATAGGACTTGAAGAGAATTTTCAGGGAATTATTGATTTGATAAAAATGAAGGCTTACTATTTTGAAGGTGAAATGGGGATAAATACAGTAGAAAAAGA
>JAYTYJ010000017.1:0-4571 GCA_043742445.1 Candidatus Tayloriibacteriota bacterium
TCGCATATTAGTAATTTAATCATCATGCCTTCCAATCATATTAAATACACCGCCGTACTTGCAGTACTTGCCGTTGCTGCTTTTTTTCTGCCACAAATAGGGGAGCGACTTAACTCAGTCATTACCACTGAAAACACCGCAGCAGTTGTGAGCTCCACAGATTCTAAATCAGAAACTGTCTTCTCAAACTCTCCGACACTTGAGTTGGTCTACAGTGATGAACATAAAGAATCTCAGCTAACAGCTACTTTTAAAGTGCAAGTATCGGGCGGAGCAAGCGGCACTTATGTCTATGGTTCCCGCGTGCCTTTTGTTAAGTTTACAAATTCTTCAGCTACCTCGCCAGAGCTTGCTAATAAATATTCGTATGCAAAAATTTACCCGACAGCAACAACGAAGCTTGATAGTTCTGCTGATGTAAACGGCTCAGTCAGGTATTATATTCCTGCCTACAAAAAGGCTGACTTTGTCGCGGTCGCTACAGTATTGACCTCCCAACTTTTGCCAGGCACCTATTACGCAACCCTAGATACATGCAAAATTCCTTTATGTACAGGCACAGGTAACAAGACAAATGCCAAGACTATTCTCGGCGAGACTTCTCCATTTATTGCATCATCGACGCCACAATCAATCACTATTACTCAGCTGGTCCGACTCCTCGGCTTTAATTTTAAGTCGACCGATACACTATATGTGGATGATGTTCTCGTACGTGTATCAAATTTCACCGCATCAAAAGATGGAACTAGTCTCAGTTTTACGATGCCAAAGCTTAATTCTCAACTAGGCTATCACTATATCGCTATCCAAGATCCTCAAACAGGACGCAGCAACAATTACAGTATTTTTGTAGCAAGCGATCCTTCGCTCTTTAGCCTTCGTGCGCAGGTGGGAAACAATCCTCCAGGTGTAATGGTATATACGGCAAAAGACAATCTAGCACTCAGTCCGTCTCATGCGCATTCAACTGGCGCCACAATTTCTTTCTCATGTGCAGCTGGAATCAAGGGTACGATCGGCACATCGACTGCAGATGTTTGTGCCCTCGGCTCAAGTTTTGCCATGGATCTTTCTGGTAAGGAAGGCGAATATCAGACTGGTGTTAATTTCACAAATAATTCGAATAGCGACAAGACAGTAAATGCGACCGCCCATCTTCTGCCAGGAACGACTGCGGAATGGTATGACCGAGTTCAGGTTAGTGTTCCAGCAAGTAATTAACCCTTACTATAAAGGTTTTTAGAAAAAGCACCGCATAAAGCGGTGCTTTTTCTGGTATAATTATGCCATGAAAAAAATCATCATCACATTGATTATTATTGTACTCCTTGCGAGCAGCGGTTATCTTTTTTGGCAGAATACAAATTTGAAAAAGTCTTTGAATTCAATTACAACCGCGACTTCGACTCCAATCAAAAATGAAAATAACGCAATAGAAGCATCTAAAATAACTTTTACTCATCCAACGGGATTGTATTCTCTTGATTACCCAAAAGACATGACACTCGAGGATAACACTTCAAGTGTAAATCTCACCTCCTCTGATAAGCAAGTAAAAATAACAGGAACAGTTGATATTAATGACATGTCCTTAAAAAAGATATTAAAACTAAGTCAATACGAGAAGCAATCCATCGGAGAGGTTTCAGGATATCCTGCTGATAAATATACTGCCAAGACAAGAGAATGTTCATTAGAAAATAAATGCGTTTACGATACTTTATATGTTATTAACGCGCTCACGAGCACTTCGACAAAAGTAAGCGGCCTAATCAGGGTTCTGGCATACAACAATTACGATGCTATCGAAATAATCAAATCATTGAAAATAAAACAAATTACGAGTAAGACTCTTGAAGAGGTAAGAGCTAGGGGTAGGGACGCAATGGTCAAGGCCAATCTTTCTGGTTTGAGAGCTGAGGCTGAAATTTATTTTGATAAAGCAAGTTCGTATTTAGGTTTTTGTAAGAATGACAAACTGGCTTTAGGTCTTCCGAAAATGATTGTTCCAATGAAATCTAGTTGCAAAGATTCAAAAACCGCCTATGCAGTAACGGCCTCACTCAACGAGGGGAAGTACTATTGTATTGATAGCCTCGGACATGCAACTTCCTCAAAATCACTCAACACCAGTACCGCTTGCATCATCTAACTTGTTTTTATCTATTTCCTCGGAAACTCGCGCAAAAGCTCGTTTGACGCATAAAAACTAGCCGCAAGAGATCCGAAACTATATTTAGAGCCATTTATTTGGATTTCTGCTCCTCCAGAGACTGGGTTTTTGTTCGGATTTGAGTGTTGAAACCCTATATTATAGAGAGTGGCTACAATATCTGGCCTATCTTCTATCGGAAAACCCGCTTTTTCCCATTGTTTTTCGATCTGTTTTATCAAAAGTCCTGAATAAAGGTAAGAATACGACCTGTCTTGCTCATCAGTTAATCTTGCAAAGCGCTCTTCATCTTTATTTTGAGCCGTAAAATCAAGTAAACTCTCGAATGGCTTACCCAGATACCAAACGGAAAAATTATTTTTAAGGTTTTCTTCGATCTGTCGGGCAGTTGCTTGTTTCACACCCATTACGCCCCAAGAAAACTGACTTTGATTGCCAAGCATCTTTAGGGGTGCGAATATCTGCTTAAAGATTTCTCGATCTGTAGTATAGAGTCGTAATTGTTCTACTACCAAAGGAGCTACAATCAACCGTGGCTCTACCCCTGCTTTATTTGCAGCGGAGATAATAATTTCCTTGTCTTTTATAATCGCTTCCTTCAGCACCTGCCATTCCGGAGTTTTATTCCATGTATTTTCAGCGAGTTGCTTCTTGAAATAATCATGCTGGTTATCGATTACGCCGCTTGTCTTCGTCCATCCAAGTTTCATAGCACCATAACCAAGGCATAAAAAAAGACCAATGCATGCAAAGAGGTATACAATAGTCTTCCATATTTTTTTGAACATGCTCTAACAATACCACGGAAAAATAAACTGTGGATAACGTGGTTGCATCTAATTATCATGAGAGTATACTGGTCACTAAGAACTTCTCTCCACTAATTTGCTGTACTGCCTTCCGCAGTGCGGCTAGTTTTTTATTATTTACCCCTTATTAATTTCACTTCACCATGCCCTCGACTCAATCACACAACAAAATTATCGCCGCACTTCTTATCACTCTGACATTGGGTGTAACTCACGTTGCTCATGCGGGATTTTTTGATTTCGTCGGCAGCTTTGCGGCCAACATTCAGTCTCAGATAGCAGCTGTTGCTGCAAGTCTCACTGAAGGGGTAACAATTCCTCCGATTGTTGCGAAGGTGGCGAGCAAGCCAACGTTAGTGTTGACGTATGATAGCAGTAAAAAAGAGTCGGGGCTCACTGCTAAATTTAATATTTCAATCGATGTTCCTGCAAATGGCGAATCTGTATCGGTGTACCCGAGTTCTTTTGAAGTGGTGACCCGAGATCAAGTTTCAAATAAAATCGCTGCTGCTTATAATGGCAACACAATCAAGAGCTCCCTCGCTGTTAATAGTGACGGATCGTACACGCTTCTTAAGGGAACAAAAAATATTTTTGTCGTCACTGCCTCATACATGCCACGATATATGGATGCTGGAAGTTATGTTTCGACTCTATCAAGAGTATTTTCATATAATGCACTACGAGGTGTTAAGAATGAGCTAGTTGCTGTTTCGGCAAATCAATCAAATGCCGTAACTATTATTGGAGAAGTTTCGCCAAAGCTCACCAATATTTCAACTCCAGTTGGGATAAAAGATTCTATCATTATTCGTGGAGTTCGAATTCCAAAGAAGAGTAAGGTTGTTGTTACTCAGTTTAATCAAGACAACGTCCCCGCAGTAAAGACATTTACAGTTACTACCGCTGATCAGTCAACACTTTCATTTAAAATTACGGAGCAAGGATTAAAGGTTGGGTATGGTAACGTAGTTGTCATCGACCCTGCACTTGGTGATACAGATGGACGAAGTAATAGTGTTGGTTTTGAAGTTCAGAATGTAGACAGTCTTCCAAATATTCTTATAACACACAATCTTCTCCAGCTTGGATATGACACTGCGGGAGGAGAATCAGCACTCAATGGAAGTTTTGTAGCTATAATTAAGGCAGGTCTCTATGACATTAGTCTACGAAAAGATTCTTTCGCTACATACTTCTGGACAAGTGACAGTAAGCAAGTGCAGTCGCCAACCACGATTACTAGAAATTTGAGCAATCAGACACCTATTGTGTTTCCATTAGTGATCCCAGCTGGTCAGGAAGTGCAACTCTATGTTACTTCGACTGCAAACCCAAAGAATATGTTTGCTGGAACCTATTTTTACACAGTTGATGGAGTATCTATTAAAAATGTAGCGACAGGTGTTGAGTCATATCGAATGACAAAGACAGATCAATCGCTGCCAGTAACAATAATTGGAGAAACTTCCCCTTACATTTCAAGCATCACCACCACAATCAAGCAGGGAGGAGCAATAAAAATAAGTGGAGTTCGTCTTTCTGGAAGCGCTATTACTTTAGATGGGACGCCTGTTTCTTCATCA
>JAYTYJ010000018.1:0-2466 GCA_043742445.1 Candidatus Tayloriibacteriota bacterium
CATAAATTCAGACATGTCAACTCGAATAAGAGACTTATCATCATTAAAAAGGAATTCTGCAAGTGATTTTGTAAGTTCTGTCTTTCCAACTCCTGTTGGCCCAAGAAAAATAAATGAACCGATAGGACGATTCGGATCTGCAATGCCTGCACGAGAACGTTTTATAGTATCTGAAATTTTTTTGACGGCTTCATCTTGGCCAACAAGACGCTTTTTCAAATTTTCTTCCATATGAGCAAGTTTTGCCGCTTCTTCTTCCATCATGCGTGTAACAGGAATGTTAGTCCAACGTCCGACAACCTCGGCAATGTCTTGCTCGGTTACTTCTTCCTTCAATATTCTTCTAGAAGACTGGAGTTTTTTTAATCTTTTATTCTTTACGTCTAAATCTTTTTCAAGTTGAGGAATTTTTCCATATCGAATCTCAGCTGCAGTGGATAAGTCGGCCTTTGCTTCTGCAGCTTCTGCTTGAATGCGGAAAGTTTCCAGCTCTTTTTTTATAGCCTTTATATTTGTAATTGTATCCTTTTCGTTCTTCCACTTCAATTCTAATTCTTCAGTACTTTCTTTCAAATCAGCCACATCTTTTTCTATCTTCTGCGTACGGGCCTTTGCATCTTTTGTAGTTTCTTTTTTTAGTGCCTCTTTTTCTATTTCAAGACGCATGATTTTTCTTCGAGTTTCTTCGAGTTGGGGCGGCATATTTTCTAAAGAAATTTTCAAAGCAGAAGCAGCCTCATCTATAAGATCAACAGTCTTATCAGGTAAAAATCTATCAGAAATATATCTAGATGAAAGATTTACCGCTGCCAAGATAGCATCGTCAGTAATATGGACTCCATGAAAAAGCTCATACTTTTCCTTTAAACCTCTAAGGATGGTTATAGCATCTTCTGTTGAAGGTTCATTTACCATTACCGGCTGGAAACGACGAGTGAGAGCTGGATCTTTTTCAATATGTTTTTGATATTCACGAAGAGTGGTGGCACCGATAGCGCGAAGTTCTCCACGAGAAAGTGCAGGCTTTAGCATGTTCGAAGCATCCATTGATCCTTCTGATGCTCCAGCTCCTACAATAGTGTGAATCTCATCTATAAATAAAATAATTTTCCCTTCAGCTCTTTCAATTTCTTTTAAAATATTTTTTAACCTCTCCTCGAACTCACCGCGATACTTCGTACCAGCAATCAAAGATCCAAGATCAAGAGAAACGAGTTCTTTATCTTTCAAGGATTCAGGAATATCGCCCTGCGCCATACGTATAGCCAAACCTTCTACAATAGCAGTTTTCCCAACACCTGCTTCACCTATCAAAATAGGATTATTTTTTGTACGTCGAGAAAGAATCTGTATAACACGAAGAATTTCATTATCTCTACCTATGACTGGATCTAACTTTTTTTCTCTAGCGAGCTTTGTTAGACTTCTCGTATATTTTGCTAATGTTCGAAACTGCTTTGGTTTCGTATCCCCAACAACATCTGATGATTTCAATTCTTCTATAATATTTAAAACACTTGCTCTATCTATTTTAAATCTATTCAAAGTCTCTTTTGCTGGACCAGCAACATCAAAAAGCGCTACGAAAAGGTGTTCCGTTGAAGTAAATTCCTCTTTCATCTCTTTTGCGACCTTACCAGCATGTTCGAGCACTGAAGCTAGTTCGGGAGTTATATAAATCTGATATGAAGGAGAAAGGGTCTTTCCGGCTTCTGGTGCCTCGATCTGCTCAAGAATAAGATCAGTCAAAAGCATGGTATCTATATCCAATTTATCTAAAATAGAAGTAACCATACTCTCCTCTTGTAGAATAAGAGCACACATAAGATGAATGGGATTCACATGGTTCATACCACGCTCAATAGCCAATTCATGAGAACGGCGAAGAGCTTCTTTGGCCTTAGTTGTGAAGCTTCCTAGTGGAGGCATCAAACCATATTATCAAAAAAGACGCCTCAAGTCTAATATCTTTTTAATTATTTTTAAAGTCTTTTTTAAATCACTTTTTGACGTCTGATCCCCAAAAGAAAATCTGACGGAGTTTTTAGAATCTACTCCAATAGCCTGCAATACGTATGATTCATCCTCATCTCGTAGGCAAGCACTTTTTGTTGAGCACTCTATACCCTTTGCATCGAGTTGAAGTATAAAGAATTCACTATCAATATTCGGAATCGAAATATTGAGGATATGAGGGGTTACATTTTCTACGTCACCGTTTAGGCTTATTTCTGAATTTATTTTACGTAATTCATTGAAAAAATAATTCTTAAGCTCTAGTATCTTTTTATTTCTTTTTAAATTCATTGCATATGCAAGACCCTTTATTGCTGGAACATTTTCTGTTCCAGCTCTTTCTATTTTAATACTTCCTCTTTTTACATAGAGCATTCCGATCCCTCTCGGACCATATATTTTTTGTCCATCTAATGTCATAAGATCAATTCCCAGCTTCTCTACGTATAA
>JAYTYJ010000019.1:0-5399 GCA_043742445.1 Candidatus Tayloriibacteriota bacterium
GACGATATCGTAAGGTAATGTAGTTTTCCTCTGGTTCGATGTGGACGTCAGAGGCGCCTAGTCCGATGGCTCCAGCAAGTATGGTTTCGAGAATTCTCGAGATACGATAACTTTTCTTCATAGACAGAGTATTTTCTAAGATAGAAATAACACTCGGTATACTATTGGCTTTTTCTATAAGCTCATCAATTTCATCACTTGCGATCTCAAGCGCACCTGCCTTACTTTCATATGCAAAAGAAAGATCTTTATATGAATTCCAAGCTTTTTCTAAACTTTGCATTGAACATATAAAAATAGAAGTGGAATAGCCCTTAGTCTTCAGATCGGAAACTATTTTATTTGTTTCTTCAGTTTGAGGATTACGAGCCGCTACTTTTATTTTTTTATCTATTAAAGAAAAGCATACAACTTTATTTTCTCTTGAAGTTTTTTCATCAATAAGACGTAGAGCGTCGGTATTTATCAAAGTTATAGTAAGGTCAATATAACCAACACTATATTTTGCTGAAAGAAGCTGCACGAGCTCCTCCTCCTCGTGTTTCAGTAGATCAACTATCTTTCTCTTCTGCTTGTCTTCATCAAATTGGATCATAATATATGTGTGCTATTATAACTCACTATGAAAACGATAACCACTCATTCTCTAGAAGAAACGAGGGCTTTGGCAAATGAATGGCTCGCTTCACTTGCTGGCGGCGATTCCGCGACGATCGTCGGTCTCTATGGAAATCTCGGTTCAGGAAAGACTACTTTTACACAAGCGCTTGCTCGAGAACTTGGAATTACTGAAGCGATCACCAGTCCTACTTTTGTTATAGAAAAAATATATCAAACAAAACATCCAATTTTTAAAAGATTAATTCATATAGATGCATATCGACTCGAAACAGGAAGGGAACTCACCGTTTTAAATTTTGAAGAACTGGTTGAGAATAAAAACAATCTCATTATCATCGAATGGCCAGAGAATGTGAAGGAGATTTTGCCAGAAGGGCATAAGAAAATATATTGCGAATTTGTCGACGAGACAACACGCAGTTTTAGGGTAGAATAGAATGTATATTAGTTTTTATTGATGAGACTGTTGTTAAAAAATTGATTTTAAGATTGTAATCTGCTTTATAAGAAAAAATCTCATGGCAAGTAAATATTCATATCCTGTAGATCCATATTCTTTTTCATTTGAGAATTTATTAAATCGAGTTCTTAGATATGGAGAGGATTTTAATATTATGTATGCTGAAAAGAGGGGGCCAGAACAAGATATTGAACTTCTAGCTGAATATGAAAGGTTAACTAAAACCGGAATCCATTCTTACTCTGCCGAAACGGTAATTGCAAAGACTAGCTTAAAACTTGTTCATAAAAAAGAAAATATGGTTGATAATGACTTATCGCCAGACCTGATTATGCAAAAATTTCCCTGCCCCATAACGATTTTTCCAAAGAAAATAAAATAAAGCAATGACTTCAATTTGATGTATAGTATGATATCTAACCTATCTAAAGGTTAATCTAAAGATACTGATTATTCTGACCCATCTGTATCTCTAATACTTATAACAGATATAGTATAAAGATATCTCGGCATGTCTACCATAGGTGTTACGTCATACGTACCAGGCGCTAGAGTGAATGATCTTTTACAGTCATAATTTAATTTTATTCCCATGATTCTAATCTTTGGGCAGAAATCAATTTCAGGACCATTTATAAAATATACGGGACTAAAATCAGGTCCCATATCAGATGCTTTGTTGAGGTGCCACTCTCTAGCAATCCCGCTAAGCACTACGTTATATTTTCTTCCAGGATCTCCTTTAACGATGAGTAACCTTCTTGAATCTCCCGAATAAGAAAAGGAAACCCATACTCCATCAACGGTTTTACCATCTATAGGGCTCTGCCATGTGGCCGAGCTGTCACTGCCTATCACATTGTCAACTTCTGTTATTGTTGTATCGTAGTTTGCTACAATGCCAGCAGTAATATCAGGCCACCCGTCTTGTGGAAGTTTGATCGTTCGGGTTCTGCCCTTAGGACCAGTTGTAGTGATGGTCCCTGTTCCTCTCAGCCTTTTCCCATCATAGGTTATTGAACTTACCGCTCCATCTATGCCATATCTAGTAGCATACGCCGCAGAATATTTAACGTTAGCTTTTTTTTCTATATTAGTGTCATTGTTGGGGTACGGTAGAGGGGTTGTATATGTTTCTGAGTCATTGATTGAGGCATCGATTGTATCAGGAGTGCATTTGCTCGTATCCTTACATGACATTAAGACATCGTGTTTATGTTTTGTGTATGCAGCGACAATAAATGCACTCACTGGTATGGTTGGTCGAACTTGGACATCGCCGATTGCAGCAGATTGATTTGATACAACTGAGTTCTTATTAAAACTAAAATAGTAAATTGCCACAAAAATGAGGATTATTACGATAATTGCAGGAAATACTCTTACTATATTTTTTTTCATACTTAATATATTATTAATACTGATATTATCATTATACTAAAAAATTCAAAATAGTAAATTGCCGAAATCTCGCTAGTGGATGTAATTCTTTTTGAAGGGATAGCACTTATTACATTTCCATCTTTGATGTACAATTACCGTATGCCCGAAAAATCTACCAAACGCCTCGTCCTCCTCGACTCACATGCTATCCTTCATCGGGCTTACCATGCTTTACCAGATTTTGTATCTGCAAAAGGTGAGCCGACAGGGGGACTATACGGTCTTACTACGATGCTCTTGAAAATCGTCGAGGATGTGAAACCTGACTATATCGTGGCTTGCTACGACCTCCCTGGACCTACTTTTCGAAATGAAGTATATAAAGACTATAAAGCCGGTCGTGTAAAAGCAAATGATGATCTGGTTTCTCAAATGAAAAGATCCAGAGATATTTTTAGAGCATTAAATATTCCTATATATGATAAGCCAGGCTTTGAAGCTGATGATATGTTGGGAACTATCGTTGAACAAGTGAAGAAGTATAAAGAGCTGGAGGTAGTTGTAGCTTCTGGAGATATGGATACTTTACAGCTCGTCGATGGTAAAAAAGTGCAGGTCTATACTTTGAAAAAAGGAATAAGAGATACCATAATGTACGATGAGAAGGCTGTAAATGAACGCTTTGGTTTTGGCCCACTGCTCCTACCTGATTATAAGGGACTTAGAGGGGATCCTTCTGATAATATTATTGGCATTAAAGGTATTGGAGAAAAGACCGCTACAATTTTAATTAAAGAATTTGGAGGAATTGGGGGTATATACAAAGCTTTGGAAAAAAAAGGAGGTGAAGAAAAGTTGAAAGAAGTGGGAATTACAGATCGAATCGTTACTCTTTTAAAAGAAGGAAAAGAAGAAGCAGAATTTAGTAAGATGCTCGCGACTATAAGACGTGATGCGCCTATTGAGTTTATTCTACCAAAAGAGTTTAGAGAAGGAATAGATATTGATAAGGCACTTGATCTATTTAAAGAACTGGAATTCCGTGCTTTGGGTAATCGTTTAAAAAATGTTTTAGGAGTGGAGGTTTTGGAATACGTAACAGAAGAAAAAGTCCGTGTAGAGCAAAATATTGATAAAAACGAAATCATCCGCACATCAGTTGCTTTATGGCTTATTAAGTCTGATAGTGCTGATCCTGCCTTAGATGATATTTATTCATTTGCACATACTGATGATTTTAATAAGGCATCAGAGATTATTTTTTCTGAATTACATAAAAGGGGATTACAGAAAGTTTTTATAGATATTGAAGAGCCTCTCATACCTATAATAAAAAAAATGGATACGAAAGGAGTAAAAATTGATGTGAAGTTCCTGAATGATCTTTCCAAGATCTATCATACTGAACTCTCTAAGCTCGAAAAGAAGATCTGGGAATTTGCGGGTGAAGAATTTAATATAAATTCTCCAAAACAGCTCGGTGATATTATTTTTGATAAATTAGCTCTAACGGCGAAGGGAATGAAAAAAACTGCAGGGGGTGCTCGTTCAACCCGAGAATCAGAACTGGAAAAACTCAGAGACACTCACCCCATGATCCCGTTACTTTTTGAATATCGAGAATTACAAAAACTACTTTCAACGTATATCGACACTATCCCTACACTGGTGGATGATAATAACCGTCTTCATGCCCATTTCCTCCAAGCAGGAAGTGCTACTGGACGTATGGCATCACAAGGCCCCGGACTCCAAAATATTCCTATCAAAACTGAACTTGGCCGTGCTATACGAAAGGCCTTCATCTCAGAAAAAGGAAGTTGTCTTATTTCCCTAGACTATTCTCAAATTGAACTTCGTATCGCCGCTTTTCTTTCTGGAGACCAAAAATTGATCGAGATTTTTAAAAGTGGTCAGGACGTACACTCAGCTGTAGCCAGTGAAGTTTTTGAAGTGCCTTTAGATAAAGTAGATCGGGAAATGCGAAGAAAGGCTAAGGTCATAAACTTCGGAATACTTTATGGTATGGGAGTACATGCACTAAGGCAAAATCTCGGAGAAGGGACAGAGCGTGCTGATGCACAGAAATTTTATAATGATTATTTTGAAAAGTTCTCAGGATTGGCAACATATTTAAATGAAGTAAAAGCAGAAACAAAAAGAAAAGGATACACTGAAACCTTCTATGGCCGACGACGATATTTTGAAGGAATAGATTCAAAAGTACCTTTCATTCGAGCAATGGCAGAACGAATGGCTATCAATGCGCCTATTCAAGGAACAGGAGCGGATATAGTGAAGATAGCTATGATACGGGTGGATGAATATATAACAAAAAATAAATTAGAAAATGATGCTTTCTTGATACTTCAAGTCCATGATGAACTGGTATATGAAGTGCGAGCATCAAAAGCAGAGCAGGTGGGGGAAGATATAAAGAAAATAATGGAATCGGTGATGGATATAAAGGATACGAAGGGGATAAAGTTAGAAGCCAATGCTTCGATCGGGACAAACTGGGGTGATTTAAAATAGTAGACAATTTAATAAAAGTATGATATATAAGAGTTAGTAAAGAACACAAAAAGTGACAAAAAAATCTATGACTTTACAGCGTGTTGCGAAGGGATAGAAAGAACCAAGTCACTGAATCATGAAAGAATACTTGTTATATGATTAGAATCTCAATTGGTTTTATGCAGAAGGTTTATACTCTTATCCTCCAGGTTTTTTCGTCAAAGCCGGCAATTGAAAAACCTACCAAATTGGTTTTGGGTAAAGATTTGAACCCTGAAACGTTCTTGGGGACAGGATGGAAGATCAAGAAAATTGATGAACGAGCCGAGAAACTTACTGAACTCGATCTTCGTAGTGTCAGACTACTGTCTGTTCTTTCTAAATCAGAAATAACTATTAGAGGCGGAGAGAGATCAAG
>JAYTYJ010000020.1:0-1855 GCA_043742445.1 Candidatus Tayloriibacteriota bacterium
TTTTAAAGAAATATGTCTCAATCATCACTTCAGCTGTGGCAGCCCCTATACGTGTCAAAAAGAGCATGATAGACCAGGCTACGATACTTTTAAATCCAAAGAAGGTCAGTGCTCCGGTCGATAGTGCCATAATTATAAAACCGATAGCCAGCATTTCTTTTTCACCCCATTTTTTATCTGCCAATTTCCCAAGTGGAATTTCAACAAGGACAAAGGGTATAAGCATTATGGTAAAAATAATAGCAATCTCATTCCAATCAAAGCCAATAACTTTATGTAAATAAAGCGGAGTGTAAACTGTCATCCAGGCATAAAAAGTCTGTAAAACAATATTTATAAAGAATATTCTACTAATGTCCTTATCCTTTAAAATACGAACTAATGTTTGGCGAGCTGATATTTTTATGTAATGGGAGTCTTTAAAAGTGTTGAAGTTTTTGTATACTAGATAGAGTAGGGGGAAAAGAAGTCCAAAGGCAGCCGTGTAAATCGCTTTATAATTTTCTCCAAAAATAAACATTCCCCCAATAAATGGACCAAAGATCCAGGCGAGATTTATAGCTGTCATGTAAGAGCCTCGCACACTTCCTGTTTGACCAATATCAGTACTTTTTTGCAAGAAAATATCAAGTGTAAAAGCTATGAGACTTATAGTACTCATACCAAGTATAAACAGGATGATAGTTGTATCTGGATCATCATAGGTTATCAATCCAAAGAATATAACTATTTGAATCATGATTAATGCTATGGACGCTCGGTAGTTGCCGATTTTCTGAAGGATAGTTTGCATTCCTAATAACCCTAAAATAGTTACAAGGGAAATTATAAGATATACCAAACTTATAGTGCTTTCATTTGCAAATGTTGCAAGGAAGCTCGAATTAAAATAAATAGTTATACTGAGGTGAAGAGCAGAGAAGAAGGCTATTATACTTATACTGTAGAGTGCCGTGGGTTTTTTAATGATCGAATGATGTTTCATTTACCAACATTATACCGTCAGAAGCACAGGTATAACAATAGGTCTTTTCGCAGTCTTTTGGAGTAGGAACTTACTTACGTTGTCACTTATATTTGTTTTAATGAAGTCAACATTCAATGGATTCATTCCTTTTGTTGAATCTTCAATAGTGTTTTTGATTATGATTCGAGTGTGATGTAGGAGTTCTTGGGATTCTCTTAGGTAGACGAAGCCTCGAGAGATGATATCGGGTGATTTCTTAAGTTTTCCTGTTCTTGAGTCAATAATTGCAAACACTATGAAGATACCATCTTGTGCTAGCATTTGCCGATCTCGGATTACAACATCTTGAATATCTCCAACAGAAAATCCATCTACCATAACGATTCCAGAGGGCGCTTTTTCTTTGAGTTTTACTATTTTATCGCCACTATCTTGGATTTCTACAATAGAACCATTATCTGGAATGATTATCTGATCCTCAGTGAGACCATTTGTATCTCTCGCTATGTCTCCATGCACTCGAAGCATATAGTGATAACCGTGAACTGGCATAAAGAACTTCGAATTTATTTTTTTATGAATCCAAGCTGTTTCGTCACGATTTGCATGTCCTGAAGAGTGAACATCGGCAATACGGTAGTGAATGATACTTGCTCCTTGTCTAGAAAGGTTGTCTTTGAGTTTTTGAACAGATTTTTCGTTACCAGGAACGACCGATGAAGAAAGTAAAATAGTATCTCGTTTATTTATTTTTATATACTTGTGTGTTTTATTAGACATCCTCATCATAGCAGCAAATTCATCACCTTGAGCTCCAGTAGCGAGAATAACAATTTTGTCTGGAGGATAATTATCTATCTGTTCAACAGTAATAAGCGTATCTTTTTT
>JAYTYJ010000021.1:0-3513 GCA_043742445.1 Candidatus Tayloriibacteriota bacterium
CGTTAAAGAGGGGATTTTTAGTTCCAACATTTATTTCATCTCCCGACGCGATTTTCTAATCGCCTATCGCTAATTACAGGGAAGGTTGGAACTGGTATAATGGGTAAACATGTTAGAAAAACTTCCAGTAGTAGTTAGAAAATCCGAAGAGCTAGATGAGCTACCTTTAGTAGTGGCACAAGAGATACGAAATGAAAAAGAATTAACCTTCGAACAAAGAAAAGAGTTACTAAATCTCATAAGGCAATGGTCTTCATATGTACAAGAAAATAAGATTGATTCCCAAGATATGCTCTCTGTTCGGTATCATCTTTTACAGTTTTCAAAAAAGTTTTTTATGAGGAACAAAATTGAAACACCTAATGTAAAATCTGAGACCATTCCAGTAAGTGATTTACTTTTGCCGGACGGTACTCATTTTTCTGATTATATAAATAGTAATTTTGAACATGGGGTAGATATATTCCAAGATGAGCACGTTGCGATATACGGAGGGATCGCTAGAACTGCTCTTAAGTTACATGTAGCCCAAACACACAAAGACTATGATGGTCAACTGCTAACCTCAGAACTACCTATTAGTGATATTGATATTGTTACAGATAGACAAGATGTTGGACAGAAATATAAGTCTGGTATAGCTGGGACAAGGGTTGTTGAGGATATTGAAAGTTATCTTAATGAATATTTTTCTTCTGTTGAGTACTCAATTAATCAAGCAGTTATCCATAAAGGAAAATTAATTTTCACAGAACAAGCATTAGAAGATAATTTCACAGGGGAACTTCACCTTGTAGAAAGAGATGAAACTTTATTTAATCCAGATAATGTTGTATTAAATGATGGAAAAGCTTTCATAACTCAAAAAGGATTTTATAGAGCATTAACATACCTCCTTAGATTAAAATCAAAGAAGTTATCACTTTATAAAGATAACCTTGAGGCACTTAAAAAATCTAATAATGTCTGGGCGTCTCCGTTGCCGAAATTGTTAGGAATGAAAGACAAAACTGAAAGAGACAAAGCAATAGGAAGATGGTTTAGCTTAGCTAAAAGTCTAGGAGTTACTCAGTCAGAGAACCCTACTGCTTTTTTAGAAGAAATCATTGCTTCGAATCCAGGTATTGTTGGTTATAACTTTAAAACAGAAGATTCTAACGCTGATGAAATTAGGTGGATTATAGGGCAATTTTTGCGTTCTGGGTTGAGGACAGTGTTGCCTGATACATATCCAGAAGGGATGAGCGACGAGATGGTTGCAATAGATGTCGACACCTTACCCGAGAGTCGCTACAATTTAAACTCATTTTTTGATAAAGTTAATAGTACTTTTAAAAACGCTAATTTTTCATAATTCTAGTTCTAATCTCGTCTACGACAGTACACCAATCAATAAAAACTAAAAATCTCCTTACATATGAGAGGGTTTTTAGTTCCAACATTTATATACCCTTTAGCGAATTACATGGGAGGTTGGAACTGGTATACTTATTAGATAATGGAAAGTTTAAAGACTCAAGAATCATTAAAAATAGAAATTTCTCCTGCTATTTCAGAAGACGCAAGAAGTATTAGAGAAGTTCAATATAAGACATGGCTTGCAACCTATCCGAACGAAGAGATTGGTGTAACTATTGATGACATTGAGGATCGCTATAAAGATGCGTTTACAGACGAAAATATACAAAAGAGACAGAAGCGTATTTTAGACAAAACAGAAAATGAAAATTACTTTGTTGCAAAAATTGATGGCAAAGTTGTTGGATTTTGTTTTGTTGCAAAAAATGAAGAAAGGAATCAATTATCAGCAATTTATATTTTGCCAGAATTTCAAGGAAATGGTCTTGGTAAAAGTTTATGGAATAGTGTCAGTACATTTATAGATACTAGCAAAGACACGTTTGTTGAAGTTGTTACATATAATACTCAAGCAATAGAATTTTATAAGAGGCTTGGTTTTGTTGATACTGGTAGACGTTGGTCAGATGAAATTTTTAAGATGAAAAGTGGCGCACTTCTCCCTGAAATGGAAATGGTGATTAAGGCTAAGTAAAATACGATGTAGATAAGGGTAGGATAAATTATTTACTCATCATCTGAGTTCTAATCCCGTCTACGATTACACACAGCGTAAATAACATAATAAATTAAAGTGTGTTCTCTGTACAATGAGACAAAGAACTGACATACTTATACCTATATGAAATTTAGTGAAATTCCAAAAAAAGCTATAGAAGCTACAGGGAGGTTTACCCAAGAGCAGTTAAGAGAAAGAGAGAGACGCTTAGCTGACCCTCGGTTACAGGCACAGCTTGAGGCAACTAAACGGTTATTGGTAGCAGATATTAAGACTGCTTGTAGTCATGGAGTGGAGGCCGGGTATCAATTTCTTGTCAAAGGGCCACTAAGCTCTATGCTGAAAGGGGTAACAGAGCCGTTTAGTGTTCTCTCACATAATATGTCTGTTAAAAATCCAAAAAAGAAAAGATCGTATAGCGATGTTCCTGCAGCTATGGTAACCGAGCTTTTATCTCAGTGGGGCAAAGGTGCAGTGAGTACTACTAAAATGATATGCAACCTAAGCCTTGCCCTTGGTAGAGCGACCGTACTCGGTGGACGATATACAGTTGGAAAATAAATAATATATATGACACAACTAATACAAGAGGAGGTGCGAGATGAGATACTTTCTTCTTTTGAAGAAAAAGAAGATTCTTTGCAGAGATTTTCCTCAGAGATAGAGAATTTTGAAAAAGAAGGAATCGAATCTTTTGAGAGAAAAGTTATCGCCATTAAAAATAAATTAGTGCAAGACATTACCATTTCTGACGATGAGTTGGAAGCTAGATATTTGGAAGAGGTTGAATTAGCCAGAAAGGAAACTCTTCAGCATGTTGAAGTAAGTATTAAAACTCTTGTCGAAGAGGTGGAGCGTGTCGAGGCATAAAGTGTAAATAAGAGTAGGGTAAATTACTTTCCTGTCATCTGAGTTCTAATCCCGTCTACGACAGTACACAGGTAATAGTAAAAGACTGAGCTTCTTGCCCAGTCTTTTACTTTACACAAAGTGACTATTCGGGATTTGAAACGCTGATTAGCAAATCACGCCGAGAGGCGATGGTCGCAGTCCTCGACTGTTGACTGTAGGTTTCGAGGCAAGCATGCCGAGAGGCAAATCCCGATAGCCACACCAATAAATAATTAACTAAAAAGTCCAGATTCACTCTGGTTTTTTTAGTTCCAACATTTGTAGAAGTTG
The DNA here is from genome assembly GCA_043742445.1 of Candidatus Tayloriibacteriota bacterium. Taxonomy (GTDB): domain Bacteria; phylum Patescibacteriota; class Minisyncoccia; order Phycocordibacterales; family PALSA-1337; genus CAIOGI01. The sequence continues at coordinate 3,260 of JAYTYJ010000021.1, forward strand.
CCACTCAGTGCAGAGAAGGCTAAAACTGATATACTTTACTCATGAAAAAAGAAATTTCTGATGGCGTTGTGCATGCAACCCCGTCAGATTTAAAGAAAACAATAATAAGCTCTCCTTCTATGCTTATTGCGTGGGAAGACATAACCCCACTTGCAAGGAATGAGTGGCTTTGCTTTATTGAATCTGCTAAAAAAGCTGAAACAAGAAACAAACGAATCGAGTGGGCAAAGATAAGTCTTGTAAATGGAAAAAGA
>JAYTYJ010000022.1:0-13184 GCA_043742445.1 Candidatus Tayloriibacteriota bacterium
CTACGCTACAACGTACGATGGACATCTGAAGAATAAGTCGATATATTTGAAATAATGAAGAAAAAAGTAAAGGTATATATAGGGATGTCTGGTGGTGTAGATAGTTCAGTGTCTGCTGCTCTACTTAAAAAAGCTGGATATGACGTTACGGGCGTATTTATTAAGGTTTGGCAGCCCGACTGGATTACTTGTACATGGAAAGAAGATCGTCTAGATGCTATGCGAGTAGCTGCTATTTTGGAAATACCTTTTGTAACTTTGGATTTAGAAAAAGAATATAAAGAAGAAGTTGTAGACTATATGATTGCTGAATACAAAACTGGAAGGACTCCAAATCCTGATGTGATGTGTAACCGTTACGTAAAGTTTGGCGGGTTTTACAAATGGGCGATAGAACAAGGGGCTCACTTTGTGGCGACAGGACATTATGCACAAGTTATCAAAGGAAAACTTATCGCTGGTAAGGATTCTAATAAAGATCAAAGTTATTTTCTTTGGACTTTAACAAAGGGTCAATTAGCAAAAACGCTATTCCCTGTGGGAGATATCGAAAAACCTGAGGTACGAAAGTTAGCAAAAAAGTTTAGTCTGCCTAATGCAGAAAAGAAAGATAGCCAAGGTCTATGTTTTATTGGAAAGATAGATATTAAAGATTTTTTAAGTCATTATATTGAAACAAAAAAAGGTGACGTATTAGATGTAAATGGAAATATAATTGGAGGACATGATGGAGCTTTCTTTTTTACAATTGGAGAGAGACGTGGATTTACTATTTTAAAAAAGACTCCGGACGATGAACCATATTATGTTATTTCAAAAGATATTAAAAAAAATACCTTAACAGTCGCACATAAAAACAAAGAAGGGAATTTACCAAATGAAATTAAAAAGATCGCTTTGAGAAATACCAATTGGAATCAAGGAACTATCCCTATAGGAAAAAAATTACAAGCGAGAGCGCGGTACCGTGCATCTTTATGTGAGATAGTGATTTCCTGCGAAGATTTCGTAGAATTTTCAGAACCGCAGTTTACCCTATCTGCTGGCCAGTCATTGGTGGTCTATGATGGAAAAGAATGTTTAGGGGGCGGTACTATTGATAGTATACAATAGTTACAAGCACCTCGATCTAAAGGATTTTTTATTATATATTATGATATAATTTCGGCATGAATCACCTCATAACCATAACCAAAGCAGATGGAAAGAAAGAGCTTTTTGAAGAACAAAAACTTATCTCTTCGCTTAAAAATGCTGGTGGAGGTGATGAAATTATAGATGATATACTCGAGCATTTAAATAGAGAAATATATGACGGCATGTCAACAAGTGAAATATATGCTCGCGCATTCAAACTCTTAAGAAGTCACTCTATACCTATCGCTATCAAATACTCTCTTCGCAGAGCTCTTTCTGAGCTTGGGCCTGATGGTTTTCCCTTCGAAAAATATGTTGCAAAAATATTTCAAACATGGGGATATGAGACGCTCACAGATCAGATGATTATGGGTGGTTGTGTATCACATGAAATGGATGTCGTGGCATGGAATAGAGGAAAACTTATAATGGTTGAAGCGAAATTTCATAATGAACTTGATCTTAAATCAGATCTAAAGGTAGCTTTATATATAAAAGCACGATTTGATGATATAAAAGAAAATCTTTTTGATTATGGAGGTAAAAGAAGACTCGATGAAGGCTGGTTGGTGACAAATACAAAGTTTACTGATCAGGCAATCAAATATGGGGAATGTAATGGTATAAAATTACTTGGTTGGAACTATCCTCAAAAAGGAAACCTGCAAGATATTATTGAAGGATTACGTTTGCATCCATTTACTTGTCTTACAACACTTTCAAATATAAATAAGAGAGATCTTTTAGCGAAAGGTGTTGTAATTTGTACAGATATATATAATAATCCGAGTGTACTTACTGAGATCGGTTTGAAATCACCCAATACAGATGAGATCATTTCAGAAATAAAAACAGTATGTCAAATAAATTAAAAGAGTATAGGCCATCAAAAGAAATTCTTGAAAAATACGCAAGAGTGCTCGTTGATTTTGCTCTCGGCGGAGGAAGGGGAATAAAGAAAGGTGATACGGTACATATTATTGCTGAGGAATATTCCAAACCCTTGTATCTTGAGGTGCGTAAAGCTGTTTGGCGATCTGGTGGACACGTGATCGAAGGGTATTTACCAAGTAATGATGAAGAATTCAACGTTGACGCTGATTTTTATAATCATGCAAAGGACCATCAGTTTGCTTTTTTTCCCGAAAAACACTTCAAAGGACTTATAGAACAGATTGACCATTCTTTATTTATAGACAGCAGAACAAATAAACACTCACTTGTAGGAATTGATCCAAAGAAACTTATGCAAAGAGGTGAGGTTATGACTCCATATCGATTATGGAGGAATGAAAAAGAAAGTAAGGGTAAATTTACATGGACGGTTGGGCTTTACGGAACTCCTGCAATGGCCACGGAAGCAGGATTATCTTTGGAAGAATACTGGCAACAGATCACACAAGCCTGTTGTCTAAATGAAAAAGATCCTATTTCAAAATGGAAGAACCTTTACAAGAAACTAGAAATGTATCGGCAGAAACTTGATAGACTTTTGATAGAAAAGTTGCACGTAGAGGGTCCTGATGTGGATCTATGGATCAAGATTGGAGAAAAGAGAAAATGGATGGGAGGTAGTGGAAGAAATATGCCAAGCTTTGAACTTTTTACTTCACCCGATTGGAGAGGAACTGAGGGGTGGATATATTTCAATCAGCCACTCTATCGTTATGGAAATTTGATTCAGGGAATTAAGCTTGAATTTAAAAAAGGAAGGGTTATTAAAAGTTCTGCTAAAAAGAATGAGGAGGTGCTACAACAGATGATTGCAACTAAAAATGCAGATAAAGTTGGAGAATTTTCCATGACAGATAAACGATTTTCTCGTATAACAAAGTTTATGGCTGAGACACTTTTTGATGAAAATATGGGTGGACCATATGGAAATAGTCATATTGCTCTGGGTAGTTCATACCACGAATGCTATAGAGGAAATCAAGTAAAGGTAGCAAAAAAAGAATGGCTGAAACTTGGGTATAACGACTCTTCGGTCCATACAGATATGATTACTACAACTCCACGTACCGTTACAGCTTATCTCAAAGATGGGTCAAAAAAAGTTATTTATAAAAATGGCCAATACATCCTATAGATGTTAAACTCATAAACATGACATCTTCCGAAATTCGATCTAGATTTTTAGCTTTTTTCGAGAAAAGAGGACATGTAATCCTCCCCTCTGCATCTCTCGTCACAACCGATGAAAAAGGTGTTACAAATTCGACTCTTTTCAATACCGCTGGTATGCAGCCTTTAGTTCCTTACCTCCTCGGTAAACCCCATCCACAAGGTAAGCGATTGGCTGATGCACAGAAATGCTTAAGGACAGTCGATATCGATGATATAGGAGACAAAATTCATGCCACTTTTTTTGAAATGCTTGGAAATTGGTCACTAGGAGACTATTTCAAACAAGACGCTATTAGGTGGAGTTATGAATTCTTAACATCAAAGGAAGAAGGGCTTGGATTAGACCCTAGACGACTTTACGTGACGGTGTTTGAAGGAGATGCACATGCCCCTAGAGATGAGGAAGCTGCTACTATTTGGAAAGAGATTTTTTTAGAAAACAAAATCGAGGGGAATCGAATCTTCTATTTACCAGCAAAAAATAATTGGTGGGAAGCGGGTGATAATGGTCCATGCGGTCCTGATACAGAAATGTTTTATGATGTCAAAAATACTTTCAATGGGAAAGGTTTGGAGCATGATGAGTATGTACGAGCTGATGATGTAAGAGATGTTGTAGAAATCTGGAATGACGTATTTATGCAGTATGAAAAAAGAGATGGGAAAATAATTGGAAAGTTATCGAAACCTTCTGTGGATACAGGTGCGGGACTTGAGCGATTAACAATGATCATACAAGATGCCGATACCATATACGACACTGATCTTTTTAAGCCTGTTCTAGATCTTATGGTAAAGGCCTCACACGACTCCAGAAACAAAAGAATTATCGCTGATCACCTACGCACGAGCACTTTTTTAATTGCTGACGGAGTCTTACCATCAAATACCGATAGAGGGTATATTCTTAGACGTTTATTCCGTCGGGCTATTATAAATACGACCGATAAAAAATTGGACGAAAAAAGAATCTCAATTTTTGTTGATACGATCTGCAAGATATATGAAGTAGCCTATCCTGTACTACTTGAAAAAAAGGATTACATTAAAGAAATAATGAACGATGAGTCTGCGAAGTTTACTATTGCACTTGATTCTGGCACTAAAGAATTTGAAAAGATGTTTAAGAAAAATAATTCCATTTCAGGAATCGATGCATTTAATCTTTTTTCATCATTTGGACTTCCCATTGATATGATTGTGGAATTAGCAAAAGAAAAAGGAGTAATGGTTGATATAAAAGAGTTTGAAGATGCATTTAAAAAACATCAGAATCTATCTCGTACAGGTGCAGAACAGAAGTTTAAAGGTGGTCTTTCTAATGCCAATGATCCTAATGTCCTCAAGTACCATACAGCCACACACCTTCTTCATCAAGCTCTTCATGATGTCCTCGGTGAAGGTGTAGGGCAAAAGGGTTCAAATATTACTCCAGAGCGACTTCGCTTCGATTTTTCATATGATAAGAAAATGACTGACGAGGAAAAAAAGAAAGTGGAGGATATCGTAAATGCAAAGATAAAAGCTGCTTTGCCAATGCAAAATATCAGTTTACCAAAAGCAGAAGCCGAAAAAACAGGAGCGCGACATTTTTTTGGAGAAAAGTACGGTGATATTATTTCTATTTACTTCATAGGAGACTCTATAGAAACTGCGTACTCAAAAGAATTCTGTGGCGGACCTCATGTTAAAAATACTTCTGAATTAGGTACATTTAAAATCCAGAAAGAAGAAGCCAGCTCACAAGGAGTGAGACGTATTAAGGCTATTTTAGTTTAAAAAAGGCATGTTATAATAATCTAATCATGTTTTCGCTTTTTTCTAATTCAAAAGCTCAAAATCTAAGCATAATTCTTGATATTCAGAGTGGACTCGTGCGCGGAGCATTAGTACGAGACCATACGAATATCATATCAGTCATTACAAGAGATATTTCTGGTAAATCTCAAGTCGTGAATGCTGAACATCTAACAAAAAAGATTCTCAAATTAATATCAGAAGTCGTAGAACACCTCGTAAAAAGTGCGAACGGTCGAAGTATTGAAAGTATAAGCTACATACTTTCTTCACCATGGATTTTCTCACAATTAAAGACAGTTACAATAAATTATGAAAAAGAAACTGAGATTAACCAAGGTACGATTAAAAAAATTGTTCAGGATGAATTTAAAAATAGTACAAAGACTGCTGATACACGCCCGATAGAACAAAAAGTATTTGAAATTAGATTGAATGGATACCCTACAGTAGATTTTGAAGGAAAAATGGCACATGAATTAAGGGTTTCACTTTCAACTTCTTTTAGCTCAAGCCTGTTTCTTGATAAAGTACATAGTCTCGTGGACCTATATTTGCATATAAAGAATCATTCTGTGTATTCAGCGATTCTTTTACAATATACAGCTCTTAGAGAGAGTCTTAAAAATAAAAATGAGTTTATTTATATCCATGTTCATAACGAATTGACTGATATGATCATAGTAAAAGATGGTCTATGTAAGCATATAGCATCTTTTCCTTTTGGAATAAAAACTCTTTTAAGAAAACTGGCCTCTGATACAAGGGAAAGTATCGAATCCAGCGATTCTCTTTTATCTCTGTATCAAGGAAATAAGCTAAATGATAGTGAAAAAGAAAATATACAAAGAATTCTAACACCCCTTATAAAAGGATGGGGTGATCTTTGTACAAAAGCATTCGAAGGAGTTTTTGATATTACAAATCTCCCTACAAGCCTCTATCTTTCTACTCATAGTCATTTCGATCTTTTTAGAGAGGCCTTAACATTCCAGAATAAATTTAATTTTGATATTGTCCAATATGACTCTATTGATATAGGAAATCAAATCACTTTCGGACATGGAACAGTACAGAGTAATATGATGAAGCTATATACGTTTGCGCTGAATGATATGATATAATAAAAATAATATGCCAGTTAAAAAAGTTGTACAAGATATAATTCCCAGTGAAAGAAGCTCGATTCGAAAAATCACCATCAAGCAAAATGATGATGAACCACTAGTAAAAACTAATCGTAGAAAAATCGCACGTCACGGGGGGGATGAAGAAAGTGAGAAAGAAGATAATGCAGAACAAATTCAGACAAAAAGAACGACCAAATCAAGAAAAACCGCCAGGGGTTCATTCAAATACTTCATCGGATTTATCTTTATCTTAGGCGCAATCATCGTAATTGGTGTCGCACTTTCTTTATCATATTCAAAAGCTATTGTTACCATTACTCCAAAAGTATCGAACTCTATTATCAATGGAACATTCACGGCAAAGAAAAGTATGGCAACCACTTCAAGTGATGATTTAGCCTATGATATGATCACAGTTTCAAATAGTCTAAATCAAAATATACCAGCCACAAAAGGTCCGCCTATCCAAACAAAAGCAAAAGGTGTAGTCGTACTTTATAATAATTACAGCACCACTTCACAAACACTCGTAGCAGGAACTAGATTGACTGGTCCTAATGGTCTTATATACAAAACAACTAGTACAACAAGTATTCCAGGTAAGAAACCCGTGCCGGCGGGTACTACGGTAAATATCATAGCTGATCAAGCTGGCGAAAATTATAACTTAAAGGCTACAGACGCGAAGGAAAACTTTACCCTTCCTGGCTTTAAAGGTACTCCTAAGTATGCTGGATTTTACGGAAGACTAAAAATGGATCTTACGGGAGGATTTTCTGGAAATAGAATAAGTATCGATACTGATGTAGAAAAAGCAACTATAGTTGCTTTGGAAGCAAATTTGAAATCTCAATTAATAACAAAGCTACAAAAAAATGTTCCAAAAGATTTTACACTGTATAACAAAGCATATAACATTGAATACGAAACCCCAGAACCAATTATGAAAAATAATAACAGTGCTGATATAGAAGTAAGAGGTGTCGCATATGGAGCGGTATTCAATACCAATCTACTTATCAAATCTGTTGCTAGTAAAGAAATTCAGAAATTTCCTTCTGACACTTATACAATATCTGGTGATAAAGATTTAAGTTTTAAAGTTCTAAATGAAAAGGATTTTTCAGCTAAAAAAGGAACACCGCTTATCTTCAATCTTCAAGGACCTATAGTAATTACTGGCACCTTCTCAGAAAGTAAGCTTAAAAATGAGCTTACTGGTATGAAATTGAAGGATAGTGATCCTATTTTTGCCAAGTACAGTTCTATTACTAACGCCTATACTTTAATAACACCATTTTGGTTGCGATCCTTCCCAAGTTCACCTGATAAGATCATATTTGAATACAAGCATTGACTTATAAGGGGTAGTTCTGGTAGTATATATAAACGCGAAATTTAATGGCATCCGATATCAATATTAGTTCGAAACAAAAAACTACAACAACAGCATTTGGTGTAGTAACTGAGGCTCTGCCTGACACATTGTTTCGAGTCAAAATTGATGGAAAAGAAGATATCGTGCTTGCTTATTTAGCTGGAAAGATGCGGATGCATCGGATCCGAGTGCTTATTGGTGATAAAGTAGAAATGGAATTAGATTCATACGGAGGTAGAGCACGCATTACAAAAAGATTTTAATTACTTATAGATTTTTAATAAAAATGAAGGTCAAGGCATCAGTTAAGAAAATTTGTCCAAAATGTAAAACGGTCCGAAGAAAAGGATACGTATATGTAATTTGTGCTTCAAATCCTAGACACAAGCAAAGACAAGGCTAATAAATATTATGAGAATACTTGGTATTACAATTCCAGATGCTAAAAGACTTGATATTGCGCTCACGGTTCTTTACGGTGTAGGACGATCTCGAGCTGTTTCTATTTTAAAGACAGCTAAAATCGCGCAAGATATTAAAGCTAAGGATTTAACAGTCGAACAAGAAAATGATATTCGAAAGATTATTGAAACTTTTAAAATTGAAGGGGATTTGAAACGAGAAGTCGCTTCTAACATCAAAAGACATAAAGACATAAAGACATATAGAGGATCACGACATATAAAAAGACTTCCAGCACGAGGTCAGAGAACAAAAACAAATTCTAGAACTATAAGAGGAAATATTCGAAAGACTATGGGCTCAGGAAGAAAGAAGGAGGAGAAGAAATAATTTAAACGATATATATGGCAAAGAAAACAACTGTAAAAACTGAAGGAGAAGTGAAAGACAAGGCTCAAAAAGCGCCAACTTCTTCGACCAAGAAGCGACTTGATTCTGGCATTTTACACGTTCAATCTACATACAATAATACCAAAGTTCTTTTAACGGACACCAAAGGAAATGCCGTGCTTTGGTCGTCATGTGGAACTCTAGGGTTTAAAGGTGCAAAGAAAGGAACTCCTTTCGCTGCAGCCAAAGTGGGAGAGACTCTCGCTCAAAAAGCTGAACCTTTAGGCTTAAAAGAAATCCAAGTAATCGTTAAGGGTGTTGGCTCTGGTCGTGAATCAGCCATTAGAGGATTTATTTCAAGGGGGGTAGTTATTTCATCTATTAAGGATGAAACTCCTGTACCTCACAATGGCCCTCAACCAAAGAAGCCACGACGAGTATAATATTTAAATAATTTATGAAAATTGGACCAAGATACAAAATTGCAAGAAGACTCGGAGTGCCAGTGTTTGAAAAAACACAGACACAGAAATTTGCTATTCGTACTGAGCAAAAGAAAGCTGCAAGTAAGTCATCAAAACCAAAGGCAAAAAGTGACTACGGCTTAGGACTTTTAGAAAAACAAAAAGCTCGATACAGTTATGGTATTACGAGTAAACAATTCGGAAACTATGTATCGAAAGCAACAGAAACAAAGGGTAACTCTGGAGAAATCCTTGTATCTTTACTCGAAAGTCGACTTGATAACGTGGCGCTCCGAGCAGGTTATGCAACAACTCGACAAGCAGCACGACAAATAACATCTCATGGTCACCTTACAGTAAACGGTAAGATAGTTACCATTCCTTCATATCATATTAAAATCGGAGATGTTATTGGTATTAGAGAAGGAAGTTAGAAAAAGGGACTTTTTATCACTCTTGATGAAAGACTAAAGACACTAAAGATCCCTTCATGGCTTAAGCTTAATTTCGATAAAAAGGAGGTTATGATTGAGGGTATACCGCATGTCACACCAACGGAATTGCTCTTTAATGTCGGAGCAGTATTGGAATTTTATAGTCGATAATATTATAAAGGCGGTATAATTAATTTTAATAAAAATATATGTCAAATCATTCAATAATTGTTCCATCAAAGCCAAAGATTATCCGAGAGGAGGGTTTTAATGGTATTTATGAGATTGACGGTCTTTACCCTGGATATGGACATACACTTGGTAACTCTCTTAGACGAATTATCCTATCTTCACTTCCTGGATCTGCTGTAACTCGAGTAAAGATCAAGGGTATTGAACATGAATTTTCAGCTATCGACGGGGTAAAAGAAGATGTCATTAACCTTCTTCTTAATTTTAAGAAGCTGAGAATAAAGATAATTACTGATGAACCACAAACAATTACCCTTAAAGCAAAGGGTGTTAAAACTATCCTAGCAAAGGATATCGAGGTACCTGGGCAAGTTGAAATTCTTAACGGGGATCTTCATATTGCAACTTTAACTGATAAGAGTGCTGAACTCGAAGTCGAATTAACCGTCGAAAAGGGACTCGGATATGTTTCAAAAGATATAATCACAAAGGATCGAGTAGACATAGGAACTATTTCTCTTGATGCAACATTTACCCCTATCAAAAAAGTAAATTACGAAGTTGAAAATATGAGAGTTGGAGATCGAACAGATTTCAATCGATTGAGACTGTCTATAGAAACAGATGGTACTTTGACTCCAAAGGAAGCTTTGGAAAACTCTATCACACTTATGATTATGCAATTAAAGTCTATCGTAGGTTTTAAGGAAGAAGAGGTAATTGAAGAAAAGAAAGAAAATGGAGTAAATCAGACATCTGAAGGAGAGGTGAAGCAAGAAATGGACGTAGAATTTTTGAAGACAAGGATCGACGCTATTGGTCTTTCTCCAAGAACTACGAAGGCGCTAACCGGAGCAAATATTCGAACAGTTGGAGGTCTAGCTCGAAAAAAAGAGCTTGATATCCTCGATATCGAAGGATTGGGAAGTAAAGGAGTTCAAGAAATAAAAAAAGTTCTCTCTCAATACGGAATAACCCTTAAATAATATAGTAATAATATTTTATGAGACACCATTCAGTTAAAAGAAAATTCGGTTTAGAAAAAGATCAAAGAAATGCTTTGATGCGTTCTCTTGCAAGAAATCTAATCAATGAGAATAGAATCAAAACTACTCTTGCAAAAGCAAAAGAGCTTCGACCATATGTTGAAAAGCTTGTAACAAAGGCAAAGTCAGGAACTTTGGCTTCACGAAGAGTGGTTATTTCTAAGCTTGATGGTGAAAAAGAAACAAAAGTACTTTTCGATACAATTGCAAAGAAGTATTTGGATCGAAAGGGGGGCTATATTCGAATTATTAAATTGGCGCCACGAAAGCTTGACGCCGCACCTATGGCTATGATTGAATTTGTATAATATAAACATATGAACCACACTATAGATGCACAAGGAAAGAAGTTGGGGCGAGTAGCAAGTGAAGCTGCTAGTCTTTTGAATGGAAAGAGATCTGTAGATTTTTCACGAAACAAGATCTCTGATGTAAAAGTAACTATTATCAATACAAGTAAAGCAGCTTTTGATATTAAGAAGTTGAAAGAAAAAGAATACGTAACTTTCACAGGTTTTAGAGGAGGTCTTTTCACCGAGACTCTCGAACACCTCATTGCTAGGAAAGGAACAAAAGAAGTTTTTGAAAGAGCAATATACAGAATGCTACCTTCAAATACCCTAAGGAAGGCTATCATGAAGAATTTAACAATTACTGAATAATATTATGAAGGATACACTTACAAAGTCAGAAAAATATATAGAAGCTATCGGCCGAAGAAAGACTGCTTCAGCTCGTGTCCGAATAACTCCGGCAAGTAAAATGTCTTTTGATATTAATGGACGAACAGTGGAAGAATATTTCCCAACAAAGGAACTCCAAGCTACAGCTCAGGAATCTTTGAAAGAATCAAACCTTACAGAGACAAAATTTAAAATAACAGTAGTAGCAAAAGGGGGGGGTATAAGTGGTCAGGCAGATGCTATGAGACACGGTATCGCACGAGCACTGATCGAATGGGACAAGGAACTTAGAGGTAAACTGAAGAAAGCAGGACTCTTGAAAAGAGATCCCCGAGCAAAGGAACGAAGAAAGTTTGGACTGAAGAAAGCTCGAAAATCACCTCAGTGGTCAAAGCGCTAATACAACAAAAAAGTCCCGCAATGGGACTTTTTTGTTGTTGCTACTAGAAAATCCATAAAGTATAATAAGTAAATGTTTTCTAAAAAATCGTCGAGGGGATTTACTCTTATTGAATTGCTCGTCGTCATTTCTATCATTGGTACCTTGTCATCTATTGTTCTTGCTTCATTGACCACAGTACGATCACGAGCCCGAGATATTCAGCGTCGTTCTGATCTCATACAGATCCGTAATGCGATAGTACTTTATGAAAGTGATAATAACGGTTCTTTACCCCCTCATGGATACGATAGTGTCTTCTATCAAACAGCAGGAAGTAACGACTGGCCAGCATTCCAGACTCTTCTCGGTTCATCGATCAAACTTCCAAGTGATCCACAAGGAAATACTTCATCACACTACTATTTCTTTTCTACCCCTTCAAACTATAATCAGTGGGGAGGCAGCTGGGTCAATGTTGGTTCAGGATGCAATGGTAAAAGTATTCTTGTAGCATTTAATATAGAGAACTCTTCAGGTGCGATTCAAGACTGCGTTATGCTTTCTCAAACAGGAAATGGTTCTCCCATGAAAGCTCACATAGTAGTGGTTCCTTAGACCTCGTCTATTCTTTACAAAATATTGCCAAAACCGGCATCAGCCTTTATAATGGATTTACCATGGCAGACTTAGAAGAAAATAAAACAGAAGAGACGGAGATCGTCACTGAAGCCACCGAAGACAGTATGGGTGATGAAGGACTCGATGATAGCGTCATAGCTGAAGAATCAGCGAAGGATATGATCAAATCTCTCCAACTTAAACTCAAAAAAGCTCTTACAGAAAAACAAGAGTACCTAAATAGTTGGCAAAAAGACAAAGCAGAATTTATAAATGCCAGAAAAAGAGATCAGGAATCTCAAAAAGACTTCGTACGTTTTTCTAATCAAAATCTTATAGAAGAAATTTTACCTGTTCTTGATAGCTTTACTATGGCGATGGGAAATAAAGAATCATGGGAAAAGGTAGATAAAAACTGGAGAGTAGGAGTTGAGTATATCTCTAATCAACTAAAAAAGGTTCTCGAAGATTTTGGATTAAAAGAAATTGATCCTATTGGAAAACCTTTTGATCCTATGCGCGATGAAGCAATAGAAGATGGCAAGAAGAGTAATAATGTTACGACAGTTGTTCAAAAAGGCTATGAACTGAATGGTAAAGTCCTAAAAGCACCGAGAGTGAGAATAGGGGAGAAATAAAAAGCGAACGGTGTTCTCGGAACCCCGCTCGCCTGATCGGAGCTTCAATCAGCATCGAAAATGGACAGAACTAAGCCAAGTGGGCCCAGCAAGACAATGACGAGAAAAGCAATCAGTTCGATCCATTCAAAGTGTTTGATTGGAAGAGAGCCAATGATTGAGATACCCAGGACTATGATGCCTGATCCCAGCCATATGTAGATAATATACAGAGGATGACCGGATGCAAGACTGATGACAGAAAGAATGACAACAATACCAAGTACCAACAGATTAATAATAAAATTTTTCATACAGAGAAAAAACTAACCACAAGAAATATATCATATAATTAATATGTGTCAATAGTTGACTTGTCCAATTTTT
>JAYTYJ010000023.1:0-2303 GCA_043742445.1 Candidatus Tayloriibacteriota bacterium
TATGCTTTATATCATATTGTTGATCCGATGTTTGCATTTTTGGGAATGATCGTTGTTACAACTATAGGGGTATTGATCAGCATTATAAACGCGACCAAGACCCTTTCATTCGTGGCTTTTATTGGAGGATTTCTAGCGCCAGCACTGATTGGTGTTACGAATCTCGGTGAATTTATTACATTCACCTATATAACGATTCTCAATGCAGGTATTTTAGGGATACTCCTTTATAAGAAATGGACAAATCTTATTTTATGCGGACTTATAGGTACTTGGATTATATTTGGATCGTGGTTAACCATATCGTACACCAAGGAGCAATTGATCCCGACCCTACTCTTCATTCTTGTTCAATTCCTTATCTTTACAGCTTCATCAGTTTATAGAATCATCGTGGAAAAGATTAAAGCGATTGAGCTTGATTACTTCGTTATTACTACGACCGCCCTTACATTTGCTGTGACGTGTTATCAATTACTAATGCCTGAATACAAGCATTATGTTAGTCTCGGTGCGGTTCTTGTTGCTGGTCTTTATATTTTAATTGCACTTGTAGCTTATAAAGAAAATCCAAGTGATAAAAGTCTTAATATATTTTTGCCTGGAGTTGCTGTGGCTTTCTTAACGGTAGCAGTTCCAATAGAATTCTCAGGATCGTGGATCGCCGCTTGGTGGTTTGTAGAAGCTATCGTCCTCTATATTCTGGCATCTACTTCTTCGAGTCGCGGATTCCAAGTCATGGGAGTTGTCGTCTATATTTTAGGTCTCGTCGATCTATTCTATTATCTCTCTGAATATTCAAAACCAGCAGATTTCGTCGTATTTTTCAATGGTCCATTTATTATGACAATGATGGCGGTTATTACAGCATATGCTATTTCATTCATTTACTACCGTTATGGAAGCGTATCTCCTGATATTCAAAAGAGAGGAGTCTCAGCCTTTGTACTTATGGCAAATATTTTAACTCTATACGCTCTTACGAGTCAGATTATTGCTTATTACGATATACTTCAGATTTCAGATCCTTCTAATAATCAGATAGTTAATTGGTCAAACACTTCAGTTTCTATCATGTGGGCTCTGTATGCCGCCATCCTTACTGCTATAGGTTTTGTTAAAAAATTCTCTTTTATAAGGCATATCGCTTTAACGATCTTCATCATTACTGCATTTAAGGTGGTCATTGATATTTGGAGTCTCGGTGAACTTTACAGAATTATTTCATTCATTGTCTTTGGAATAATTGCTCTATCAGCTTCATTCGTGTATGTTAGATATCGTGAAAGACTCAAGAGCGATCATGTCTAAAGGTGCGGCCATTCTCAGTTTCGACGATGTGTCGTTTGGATTTGGCCATAATAAACCTATTTTAGAGGAGGTCAGTTTTTCTGTGCGCCAAGGAATGAAAGTTACTCTTATGGGCCAAAACGGCGCAGGTAAAAGTACTCTATTCAGTTTAATTACTAAATCTTCTAGACCAGAATCAGGACAAATCCATATTGTGAATGCTATTTCTATTGCTCAAGCTAAGCAGGTTATCTCTCGTGACTTACTCGATCTCACCATGCGAGAGTTTTTTGAAAGATGTTTTAAGGAAAAAATATATGATATTGATGTTCGAATTGATGAAGTTCTAGAAATTGTAAATTTTCATGCTCCACATGATCGTATTGTAAAATCCTTTTCTGGGGGTCAGCAAGCGCGACTTCTTTTAGCTTCAGCAATTATTCAAAATCCTGATCTACTTTTGCTTGATGAGCCAACAAACAATCTTGATAAAGCAGGGATTGAGCATCTAACTCAGTTTTTGAAAGACTATAAAAAGACAGTGATTGTTATTTCTCACGATGCGGACTTTCTGAACTCTTTTACTGATGGAGTTTTGTATCTTGATGTGTATACAAAAAAAATCGAACAATACTTCGGAAACTATAGTGATGTGCGTGAACAGATTACACTTCGTCTAGAAAAGGAAAATATGAAAAATGCGCAGCTTGCCAAGGAGATTCAGGAAAATAAAGATAAAGCTGGATTCTTTGCAAATAAAGGAGGTCAAATGAGGCTTGTGGCAAAAAGGATGAGAGAAAAGGCTGAGGAACTAGAGGATGAGATGGTTGATGTAAGAAGAGAAGATAAAACCATTCGACCTTTTATTATTCCTCACCAGCCTGAACTTATCGGTGAGATTTTAAAAATTGATTCATATAAAGTCATTATTAATCATAAAGCTACAAATAGAAAAACAAAGATTGTTATGCGAAGAAATAATCATTTACTCTTGAAAGGTCCAAATGGAATAG